>JABIUH010000015.1 GCA_018701055.1 Woeseia sp.
CGTCATCATTAAATAAGACAACGTCGGCGTCATAGAACCAAAAGTCGAAACTGACACTTTGTGACTGTGTAGTACCGAGTCCGGTTTTGAACTGGCCGCCACGAGTCTTGGCCGCATCTCGAACGCCTACGGTTGCCAGGGCGCCGTATTCTTCGACCGTTTCCTTACTGACACCAGGGTTGTCCCTACCACCGCGAATACTGTGAGTTGAGACCGAAGATCGAGCCTTCGATTCCGATTCGGACGCCACATTCTCTGGCGCAGCCAATAATGCAGACGAAAATCCTATAGCAAGAAATCCAATTGCCAGAACCAGGGTCTTGGAGTTACTTAATGGACTGCCTATTTTTGTAGACATAACGATTACCTCTGTCGCACAATCTTTGAATCTGATATCCATTTAATAACAATGACCATGAATCAAAGCTGAACTGCTTACCTACTTTTCTGAACTGATGCTGAACGCATCATTCCAACCTTGTTGAACCACTACGCTGAACCCAAGATGACGACTCAAAAAACCAATTCCGACGACCAGTTAGGAACGGCAGTGACTTACTTATTAGTGGGCATAACGGGTGGTCTTGCACTCGATTTATGTGCGAAGTGGTTGCTTGCAGACTACTCCCTGGAACAATTTGTTTTTCTGCGCAGCGCCTTCGGCGTGATTTTTTTCTTAATGTCTGCGCACTGGTATGGCGGCTTAGGAGCACTAAAAACTAAACGGTGGGCGTGGCATCTATTTAGAACGGTACTTGCGACTGGCGCCATGTTTGGTTTTTTCTATGGCCTTGCCCGTATGCCCTTAGTCAATGCGCTGACAATAGCGTTTCTTGCGCCGCTCATCGTCACCGCTCTATCCGTTCCGTTTCTTGGAGAGCACGTCGGTTGGCGGCGGTGGCTAGCGGTGTGTGCAGGCTTCATAGGAGTAGTGATCGTTCTGAGGCCAGGGAATGGCATGTTTTCGCTCGCGTCAGTTGCCGTTCTAATTGCTGCGTTCTGTTGGGCAGGCCTGTCGCTCACGGCCAGAAAACTTGCATCAACTGAAACAAGTTTTTCATTAAGTATCTACATTACGGCGGGACCATTGCTGGTCTCGGCGTTCTTTTTGCCTGGCGACTACATCGCGCCAACAACAAACGCATGGGGGCTATTCGTTCTCGCCGGACTTTGCTCAGCGATTGCATGGGTGGGCATGGTTGGCGGCTATCGCAGAGCGCCTCCGGTAATTCTAGCGCCGTTCGAATACACGGCTCTAATTGGGGCCGCTATCGCGGGTTATCTGATTTGGGACGAAATTCCGGACCAATGGGTAGTGCTTGGCGGTGCGATCATAATCGCCAGCGGCATTTACATTGTCTACCGCGAAATCGGTAACGTAATCACCAATCGCTACCTCAGAGCCTTTACTGCGGGCGGCGCGGCTGTCATTTTCAAACGGAAAAAGCGTCAATCCGTCACGAAGTAGCATCCAAGAGGCGCTGTAATTCAATTTGCATTTCCGTCACGATATCCGCGTAGCCCGGATCACCGATTACGTTTCGTAGTTCGTACGGGTCGGCAGCCAAATCGTAAAGTTCGTTCATATTGTCAAGATCTACATATTGAATGTACTTGTAGTTTTCAGTACGTACGGCTTTGTAGCCCATCTTAAAAATTCGTTCGAAAACGGTGTCACTGTAATACTCGACTAGAAATGATGAGCGCCAATCTGTCAACGTGCCTTCCAGCAATGGCCGCAAAGACACGCCGTGAAGTTCGCTCCCAGGAGTCGTGCCAGCGAGATCAAGCAAAGTCGGTGCTAAGTCGATACTCAAAGCCATTTGAGACGGCCTGATGCCCGCTTTGATCCCATTCGGATAACGAATCATGAGTGGAATCCGCAGTCCTTCTTCATAGGCCAGGCGACGTTCATTGCTTAAGCCATGCTCGCCGTACCAAAACCCGTGATCCGAAGTGACGACAACAATTGTGTTGTCCAGCTCACCCAATGCATCGATTGCCGCGACAACCGAACCCAATCCCTCATCGACCGCTAGCAACATTTCCTGCCGCTGATGAATGGTCTCTTCCGGCGTCATTGTGGCTGGACCAAGTGCTGGTAAGTCACCGATTTGGCGCATTAACGCAGGCCGATCCGTGGGCGAAATCCCTGCATTCGGACGACGCAGAACTGGCTGATCCGCGTAACGCCCTTTGTGCCGATCTGCGGCAATAAATCCTGGCACGCCACTCGGAGATGCCACGGAGCTACCATCGTCAAGCTGGGTCAGGTTTGGATGTAGTCCTTTGTGCGATATGTAGAGCAAGAACGGCGTCTCCCGTTCTTGATTGATAAATTCAACTGAAAGGTCGGTCAGGATGTCTGTCACGTAGCCGTCAAACGGCTGCCGAACGCCATCGATGTTCATTTCCGGATTGAGCGCCTCGCCCTGACCCTTCATTCCTGCCCAGGTCGAGAATCCTGGCCGTGGACTATCATCGTTGCCCATATGCCACTTGCCAATGAATGCGGTGTCATAGCCATCGGCATGTAGCATTTTGGGGAAGGTTTCAAGCCTATGGCTTTGTTCGTTGCGTGCAAGGTTGTCAGTGATGCCGTTCTTGTGAGGGTATAAACCGGTCAGGAAGGTCGCTCGCGCCGGCGAGCATAGAGGTGTCGTCGTAAAAGCACGAGTGAAATAAGCTCCCTCATGAGCGATACGATCGATATTAGGTGTCTCGACGTAGGAATGCCCGGCCACGCCAACCTCGTCCCAACGTAAATCATCGACCAACACAAATACGATATTCGGTCGGTTTCGCGATTCCGTTTCTATTTCTTCAACAGCTTCAGTACATCCAGCAGACACTA
>JABIUH010000014.1 GCA_018701055.1 Woeseia sp.
AGAAATAGTCTCCCTCCAAAGGCGTTTCTACATAGCGTTGGTAGGAGTTACGAGCATAGTTGGTATACTGCCACTGGCGCCACTCGTATTCTTTATAGAGCTCCTGCGGTACATACCATTTGCGCACAGCAGGATCCAATGACCCCAGCATAACACCAGGCCCCTGAGGTGCGTAACTCGTCTCCGATCCAGAACGGACACCCAAACGCGTACCGTAATCGGCCTGAGCACACCCCATTTGGGGAGAGATCGCTTCTAGCGCGGAAAATAAAAGTAGCGCACCAAGTGTCGTCGATAGTGGTCTCAAACAGTCCTCCCTATGATATCCAACTCCCTGTACCAAGCCGATTAAAATACCCATGATCAGTATGCAACACCGACCAGAAGCGTTACCTGCCGCCCAACCGCGTCACTCGCATCTGTCGAGACCTCAATACTCGCAATATACATACCTGGAGGTACCACTGCGCCGACTTGATCACGACCATCCCAGACGAATCGCTGTTGCCCTCCGGCAACACTTGATGTAATAGATCGCACTTGACGACCATCAAGGCTATGTAAACTCACCGTAACTGGGCGAGCAGCATGCACCCGAAAAAGCGTAAATTCGATGCTGGTTTCATCGTTAATACGATCGCCATTGGGCGTGAAAATCTTCGGTGTAACCACGGCCTGACTTACGACATTTCGTGCGCCTATTGGCAGAATCTCCAACGTTCTTCCAGGACGCAATGACGTCACATCCCCAGCCTGCGCCTCCTGCCAGAGATTCGCCCGACTGCTACTCCTCACCGCGACTTTAACATTCGAGCCCTGGACAAAAATACGCGAAGTAAAACGAAGGCGTATCAGATCGCCATTGCCCACCACAGGGCCCCGCTGGTCCTCGGACAACTGATTGTACTGTTCGAGTGTCATTTTCTCACCCGAGCGATCGAAGGAAGAAATATCTCCCAATGCTGAAATGATGCGAAAATAACGAACCGTGCCTCGTTCAGCGTCCGACAAAGATTCGTAATCCTCTTGGCTGATTTCTGCGGCAACACGCTGACCTTCGGCGTATCGAAAATAACGCGTCGCGCCCCTTTCTTCCAACGGAAGCAGGGAATGCGAAGCCAGTGTAAGTTGCTCTCCAGTTACCGCCACCGGCACCTCATCACCCGGCAGAAGCTTGCGAAAATAAGATTTGCCCTCAACACGCCCAGCGTCACTCTTCAGCGACTCAGGAAAACGCACCCACAACGAATCGCTGTGGTCACTGACAACCTCTACTTTGTCGCCGGCATCATTGACCAAGTCGTTATCGACTACCTGGTCAAAAAGCAACGTGGGATTCTCTGCGGCAAAACTTTCATCGCTACCAACAGCAACATCGATCAGATTCATATCCCAACTTGGTTCCGAACGCAACATGACCTCGTCAAAACCCAACTGGAGCTGTGAAGGTGGGTTCTCAATGAAACCGGGCAATATAAATACCGCGAATGTGTCTAGCATGCCAGCAGAAGTCTCAATCGGCCACAACTCGGCCGCCAATTCCTGCGCTATGGGGTCGTGCAGCTGTACTGTAATCCGACTCAACGATGCCGCAGAGGACCTGACATTGCTAATCAATCTGGCCTGGATTTGTACAAAGCTGCGCAAACTCGGCGAGGTCACTCGGTCACCCGATTCAGTATAACCCTGACTCCACGAACTCCAATCCGGCCCAAGAGCCATCGTCGTATCGGTCTCGCCTTTGAGGAAACCCGGGAGCTTGCTATATTCGGCCTCTGTTTGCGACTCACCGCTGTTTTTAAAGTAGCGAACGATTTGATAGAGCTGATTACCCGTCCGCGTACGGATTTGAACTTCGGTGCCAGGCGGAGTTTTTGCATCCCACTCGATCGCACCTAAGGTGTAGTTTCCAGACAGCGCGATCAGGTCTGATTCAATGACGACTTCGGCTGCGGGGCCCCGCGAATAAATCTGCACCTCGGTGATCCAAGGCCAGAAATTGTCGATGGTCGCTCCGACATTATCGACATTGGCATTGACGAAGGTAGTCAGCTCGAGAAAACGCAGTTTGATTGCTCTGTCAAGGACATCATTGATGGTTGTGAAGAACCCGTTATCGACATTCTTCTCGCGAGCAGCGGGGCTAATGGTCTGCCATACGAGTTGTCCTTGGGCATCGCGAACGCCTGATGAACCGCGCATTACGTAACCGCGCATGCCAGCTGCAAAATAGCGGATCTGATCGAGCCAGATTGACCCGCCGATGTCCACAACCATGATGTTGTCTTCGGGTTTCTCTGGATCTCGGGCCGCATGCCTGTAACGCGTTGCGCCATCGCCATCAAAAGCAGCTATCGGAGCAGCGTTCAGGAAGGTGTGGCTAATCGAACCGCCATCCTGCGCCAGCCCGAGACTCAGATTGTCACCCCATCCCCAAGCACCGACCTCTGCCAGCCGTGGCAATTCCCGACGGTAGAAGTCACGACGGCCTTGCCTCGATGGCTCCAGAGCTTGGTATGTCGCCGCATCCACTGGTTCCTGGCGTCCACTCACATCCTTGACGAAATGCGCTATATCACCGCGTTCGCTAATAGGCAGGTTTTCCCAGTCCTCTTCGGATATCTTCTCAGCCCGCCCCTGGCGCGAGTCTGTTATCACAATTCGGATAGTTTCCGTTTTGCGTCCCGTCCATTCAAGGTTGCTACCACTAGCCACAAAATTCGTCTGATGCCGCCCTGTTGCCACCCCCGCCTGTGCGAGCAACTTCTCTTCGACAGGATGGTCCGAGGGGGGTAGGTCCTCACTCACAGATCCGCTCTCAAAGACGAAAACGCGCTGGTCTGTATTAGCAGACTCGAAGGGCACAAGTCGCGAAAAACGAAGGTTACCTTCTTCGAATCGGCTAGGTGTCTGCAATTCGCTCAGCAAGAGAACAAACTTATAAAACGGATCACCCATCTCTTCGCCGACGAATTGTAAGCGCAGACGCTCGAGCGGAACCACCCGAGCAAGATCTACTTCGATCCACCACTCGCTGACCGGATCATTCGGGTCGGGTTCCCAGTAGGTTGTCGGATCACCATCGTAGATATTTGCGGCTAATTGCGGGTTAGAGCCCACCCTGCTAACCCCCGGGCGAACTACATAGTCGAAAATCGGATTGTCTTGGGTATCCAGTAGTAACTCACCCTCCGCATTTCGACGGACCGTACTATCAATTGTGGCTATCCGCGTATCTTTGCTGAAGATCTCCAACGGACGTTTGAATGTAGTATCGGCGAGTAGATCATAGACCGTGCGGAATGCCCGCGGTGCCACACTGCCACTGCTGTCGATGAATGCTAGATTCGCCGGCATTTTCCAGTTCTCCCAATGCCGGCGTCCTTCAACCAACACTTGCGAACCCGACACAGTATGCCCCTGCTGCGCCACCGCGGATAAAGGGCCGGTGACAATAATCAACCCCAACAGCCATGACAGTCTTCGCACTACAGCAGCGGCTTTATTCTTCACCATGTCCTATGACTCCTCGTCCGTCAGTAGACGATCGGGATAAATCACTACCCGATCTGCATATTTCTCGCGCAGGCGGCTGATATAGTTACCAATCAGGTCATTTTTACGCTGCTGGCGTAACAAACCCGTGACCCGCTCTTGTGCGCGGTCGAACGGTTCAATTTGTGGCTTCTGTCGCTCAATTACCTCAAAAACTGCGAAATGCCCATCGGCAGTCGCAAGCGGCCCGACCCATTCGTCCTCTTGAGCTGCAAATGCCGCCGCTACCAGCTTAGGATACTTGGATGCCAAAATGGAGGTAAGTTTCAATTCGCCACTGCGCGGCTTACCGTGCGTATCCGCATCCCGGCGAATCAGCAACGTTCCAATATCGACACCAGCTTCTAATTGCTCACGGAATTTCATAGCCGCTTCGGACGTATCGGTAATTAACTCACGTATTGTGACCCGGTCGGGGGTGTAAAATTTTGACTTATTTGCCTGATAGTATTCGCGCGCTTCTACTTCGGAAACATTCACCCCTGTGTCAAGATTGCGATCCATTAGGGCGTTTAGCACAATCTTGTTGTGCATTTCTTGCTTCCAAGCGAGAAATTCTTCTTCTTGTGCCCAACCTCTCTCACTAGCTTCGCGCTCGAAAAGCAGAGGCCGCAACAATAACTCCTCGAATACGTCGGCCGCAACCTGCTGTGCAGGCAATGGCCCCGATAGACCTTGCTGCCGCAGATTATTCAATGCCGTAATAAGATCCATCTCTCCGCCAACGTAAGTGTAGAGTTTGATCTTACCATCGCCATCCGACAAAGCAGCCGTTCGTATCGGCTTGGCCCCGATCACTGCAAATAACTGCTGTAAAGCTTCAGGATTGAATTCCACAGCGTATTTGTGTTTCAGCAATTCAAGTTCTTGCTGATTAATCGCATCCCATTGTCTCTCGTAGACAATGCGCCTGACTTGCTCATAGTACGCTTGCAGTTCGCCTTCACGCTCATCCAAAAAGCTGTAG
>JABIUH010000237.1 GCA_018701055.1 Woeseia sp.
GTTACGAGTAGGCAGCTTGGCATTTGGCTTTTCGGTATTTGGAATTTCGCGGTTATGTTGCCCGGCTGGATACTCGTTTTGGCAGGCGTTAGTCAACCGCTGGAGTGGGCTGAGTTCCCGTTAATCGTTGATGCATTCGTCGTCGTCGGTTTTCTTTTAGCCGCAGTGCAGTTTTTACCGCCTTTCTTTCGCCGCGGTCTCGAAAACCTGTACGTGTCGAGCTGGTACATCATTGGCGCTCTGGTCTTCACCCTTCTCGCTTACCCGATGGGCAATATTGTCCCGGAGTATGTTCCGGGTGCGGCCGGCGCTGCATTTAGTGGTTTGTGGATTCACGATGCCGTTGGCCTGTTCGTCACGCCGCTCGCATTGGCCATTTTATACTTCGTTATTCCGGCTTCGACGGGACGACCGATCTACAGCCACTTTCTGTCAATGCTCGGATTTTGGGGACTGTTTTTCCTCTATCCGCTGAACGGCACCCATCACTACATATTTTCTGTCATTCCGATGGAAGCCCAGATAACGGCCATTGCCGCCTCAGCACTACTCGGTGTGATCGTCGTCATCGTGGTTTCCAATCTGATGTTATCGCTACGCGGCTCAGGATTTTTCCCGCGTGATCCGGCACTACGATTCGTTAGCACGTCGGTTGTATTCTATTTGCTCGTGAGCGTTCAAGGCTCCCTTCAAGCCCAAATGAGTTTCAACCAAGCCGTACATTTTACGGACTGGGTGATTGGACACTCCCATCTCGCCATGCTGGGTTTCGCGACTTTCGCGGGTATAGGCGGCATTGTGCACGCTTGGCAGCGCATCCCCTGGGCCCCATACAACGCGAAAGCCATCGATCGGGCCTATGTTTTGCTAACCGTCGGCATCACAATAATGGTTGTCGATCTATCAATAGCCGGTGTCATTCAAGGGCAGCTCTGGTTGGAAGGCGCGCCTTGGCTTGACTCGATTCAAGCATCCCGCCCGTACTGGATCGGTCGCTCAATTTCAGCCATTCCAATAGCCACCGGTTTCATCTTGTTGTTGGTTGGTCTTGTAACCGGACATCGAGGGGCGGTTGTTGTTACCAGCGAAAGTTTGTCTACTTCCGCAACCGAAGTAGAACCTGGTAATAGCGATGCCCTGCCCGCCAAAGCTTTATACATGTCCTACGTCGTTGCGTCAGTCGCTGGCATTCTATTTTTTGTCATGTCGGTCTCGCTATTAGGTGTGTGGCCAAAACAAGTTCTTGCGGAACAAACACTCGCCATGGCGCCGGAGAACGCCCTACCCGTGACGGTCGCCGAGAAAAGAGGTCGAGCTGTCTATGCGCGGGAAGGATGTGCGTACTGCCACACGCAGCAAATACGGTACACGGCAGCGGACATGGAACGCTTCGGCGCTCCAACATTAGCGTGGGAAACACGGTTCGATCATCCGCATTTGCTGGGCACGCGCCGAATCGGGCCGGATTTATCCCGGGCAGGTGCTACACGCTCAGAGGACTGGCATCTCCTCCATCTCTTCGCACCACGCACGGTCGTTCCACTCTCATTGATGCCATCGTATGCAGGCTTGTTTGACGGCGCGCCCGATCGGCCAACACAAGAAGCCCGCGATCTGGTCGCCTATCTAAATTCCTTGGGAAAAGCTCGAGCGCTTGCGTGGCCTGAGGGGGATGCTGCAGCGTTACAATCAGCGGCGGATAACCCGTGGGCCCAAATGTCGCTAACGACGCCAACACTCAACAATCATCCGGCCCGCACACAAGTTCGAGGTAATGCACCCATCCTCCTGCCACGCTCGGACAGCGTCTCTGAAAGACATCAGACTCAATGGACAAATCATTGTGCCGGCTGCCATGGAAACGATGGCACAGGCGATGGGCCCGCTGCAGAATGGCTTGCCCCGCGACCGACCAATCTGACTGCCAGGACGTACTCTCGTGCACGGCTGAGTGATATTTTGTGGAACGGTGTACACGGCACCGCAATGCCAGCGTGGCGAGATCATACGCTGGAGAACTTAAGCGTCTTCGCCGATTCAGTGCAACGCTTCTCTGTTGAGACAATGTCGTCCGGAGGGGTATTTGCAGACCTCACGCTCGGACAATTGGTGTACGCCGAGCACTGCGCCGAGTGCCACGGAGATAATGGCGCCGGAGACGGGTTCGCGGCGAATGATTTTCCAGTGACACCATCCGATTTCAGCGGTGAACGGGTTAGTCACATCGAAGCGATGGAAATTTTGCGGAATGGCGTAACGGGCACGGCGATGGCGCCTTGGACCGATCGACTAAATGAACAGCAAATAATCTCAGTCGCACACTATGTTCGTTCATTGTTTGTTAGCGAAGACAACCGCAGGGGAGACATACAGTGACCGCTGGAATAATCGTATTTCTGACTCTATTGTTCGGTGGCCTATTTACGCTCGTGTATTTGCTGCGGCCAGACATTCGAAAACAGGTCGAGAAACCAAAATACGACTTTCAGAGCCAAATTCAGCAGTATAATTCTCACCCAAAGCAAATAAACGAAACCGTGGCACATCATGCCGATGAATAAATTCACTCAAGCCATCGCTGCAGTCGGAGTCACTGGTGGCATTGTTGCCGGTGGCCTGCTTTTGAAACAGAAATCTGAAGACGACGCGGCATCTTTGCCGACTGCTGCAACCGCTGATTACGGTCAGAAATTACTTCGGAATACCGCCGCCTACCTGGGGCCCAATCACGACGACGCGGACATGCGTTACAGCGGCACCAATATGGCTTGCGCATCTTGTCACATCGATGTCGGCACCCGACCTGGAACGCTGTCATTACTGCAGGCCGCAGCTAAATATCCTCGGCCTTCGGGCCGTGATGGGCGGATCGGCGATTTACGTGATCGCATCAATGGGTGTATGCAGCGCAGTATGAATGGTCGGCCGTTGCCGCGTGATAGCGTAGAAATGATCGCGATGGAAACCTACATCCTGGGACTTGGCAATGAATATGCCGCGATGAGCGAAAGCCATCGGACCGCGATCGAACCTGACGCGTTTGCAGAACCGGACCGAGCCGGAAATATTGAGGCCGGAAGGTCTGTTTTCACGGAACGCTGCCAAGTGTGCCATGGGGCGGATGGTTTAGGCCTGCTCGCAACCGGTAAACCTGAAGAGGGGTATTTGTTTCCGCCCCTGTGGGGGCCGGACAGTTTCAATAATGGCGCGGGTATGACTCGCATTTTGACTGCCGCACGATTTATCAAGGCTCGCATGCCGTTTGGTCAGCCCGATTTAACGGACGATGAAGCCTACGACGTGGCCGCCTACGTTAACTCCAATCCACGCCCAATCAAAAGCAATTTGAATATCGATTTTCCTGATCGAACGAAAAAACGAGTGGATAGTCCGTACCCGCCTTATGCCGATCCCTTCCCACAAGAACAGCATCGCTTGGGACCGTTCAAACCCATTCGGGACTTTTACGCAGCGTTAAAAAAAGAAAGCTCGTCAGCCGAAAACTGAACAACGTTTCCGAGTGACGAGCCATTCTTGATCTACTTGTGGGCGACAAGAACGTCGCCACCAGCTACATAGCCTTGTTCGATACCTGTGTGCTGTTGATCGGAATCATTAGATGTGCGCTTGCCGTGCCCTCACGCATCATCCACGGCAGACCCTTGCCAGCCAACGCGTTGTCGCGTTGACTCCCTGTCGGCATTCCCAGCCCGGCAGACGTGGCATTCGGCAAACGCAAAACCCAAAGTAATTTCAACTTATCGTCATTCTCGTAGAGACGATAGGCGATCGAACCAAACACGCCCGTATTGACAGATCCGTTCTCTCGAGCTGCATCAATCGCAGCGCCGATTTCTTCATTCGACTTACCTTCAGCCGTTAACTTAGCGCGAATATCCATTTCACCGCCGACGTCCTCGTGATAACAACGAGTAAAGCCAGACGATTCATCGCGCGCCCGACATTCGATCATGTTGCTTCCTTCATGAAGTACCTGTCGCTCGCCTGATTCGTTGTAGGTAATAACCGACGCGCCAGCTTTTAGATCTTCCGGCAATGGAAGCTTTGCGTGCGCCACCCTATCGGTAATTGCCTTTGTATCAAGGCGATCCGGCGCACCGCCGGCATTTGACAGGTCAGTACCATTAATTGGAATCATAAGATGTGCCGAAGGCGTACCTTCACGCATCATCCACGGTCGACCCATTCCCGCCAGCGAATTGTCGCGCTGACTTTCGGTCGACATGCCGAGCTCCTCGGAGGTTGCGTTCGGGAGCATGACCGCCCACAACAGTTGAATGCGATCATCTTTTTCATAGAGCCTATAAAAAAGCGAACCGAAAGGCGCTGGCTCGATCGTACCCGCCTCTTCTGCCGCGCGCATCGCTGCCTGCAACTCCTCGCCTTCTAAGCCACTTGCCGCTAACTTGGCTCTGTAGTCCCGACTAACGGCCGTATTCTTACCTGAACAACTCGTAAAGCCGTTCTCGTCTCTTGGCTTACACTCAATATGATTCGAACCCCCACGCAGCATGATGCGCTGCCCTGCGTCGTTGTAATTATAAACGGCAGCGCCAGCACGCAAATCTTCGGGTAGCGGCAAGACGGCTTGCGCGATCATTTCATCTTTGCTTTGTCCCAAAACGGTGCCGAATGTAATCGTCGCGATAACCGCAACCAAAACCTTAAAAGTCATCTTGTTCATTATAAATCCCCTAATTCGTTCTATTAATCGTCAAACATAAAGGTATAGCCATATTCCTGTGCGCGCGTCGCAGCCATGACGCCCGCCGATACAAAGCGGCTATTGGGTACTGCCGACGCCTTGAAATCCGCGTAGATATCTTCGGCGGCACCGAAACCCATAGAAGAAAGACCCTGCGATATTACGGTAGCGGCATTGTCGCAAACCGCCAGCTGTATTCCACGCGCGGCCGAAGCTTCAATCGTATTGCCACCATTTGGCACGCCTTCACGAGCGATCGTCGATACCAAGTTTACAGTCGGGGCCTCGCCCGTTTCAGGATCCGGAAAATTAACAATTTCATGTATCCCTTCGCCGTACTTTTTCCAAACCGAATCGTCAAAAGCGAGCACGGTCGAGTAATGGCGCAAACACACAATCAACGCATAGTCGGAATCTTGACCGTCATAAGCACTCGCGTGTGCATTCATAATGTTATTTGCGTAGAGCAGCGCGACTGCACCACCCTTCGGCGACGACGAATCCATAAATACACGATGCTTTCCGGGCAGTTCGCCCATCCACGCGTCTTGATCGTAGCGCGCGGGCGTAAATCCACTTTCGGATTCATTTGCGGCTGCCGTCGTTACTGCCATTCCTGCCGTCGCCAGGCCAAGTCCGGTTAGTACAGAGCGCCGACTTAAGATCTCATCCTTGTTACCTGACATTCATTATTCCCCCACAGATACTACTATTCATGATTTTTCGGTGCGGTTATTCAACTATAGCCACCAGACACGGTCAATTCAAGACTCGTACAACCGCGCTTCTTATTGCCGGAAATCGATATCCATTTCGGCGGCAAGATAAAAAATGGTTGCATATGCAGCCGTTAAATAGCGCATATCTTCAGGAATGATTTTGTCAAATGTGTCGTTCGGTGTGTGGTGATACATAAAGTAATCATTCGAATTTTGTCCAAAATTCAGTGCCGGCATGCCCGCTCGTCCAAGAACACTCATGTCAGATGCACCGAGCGCGTCATTTGCCGGGCTCCAGGCTATTCCAAGAGGCGCAATCAGTTTCGCCATTTCACGGACCGTCGCAATAGATCGATCACCAACACCTGAGGTTAACGTGTGAATACGCCCACCACCGCTATCTACCTCAGCACCCAATATATGCGCATCTATTTCGGCAGCATGCGCTCGGGCATACTCCCGGACACCAATCAGACCGATTTCTTCGCCGCCAAACAGCAGCACACGAATCGATCGACGCGGGCGTCCCTCCATATCTCCAATCATTGCGGCGGCTGCAATCATTGAACCGACACCGGCACCGTCATCGATCGCGCCGGTACCTTCGTCCCACGAGTCAAGATGGGCGCCAAGAACCAGATAGTCGTCAGATCCTTCCCTGCCGGTGATTTCACCAATAACGTTTGCACCGACGATGGGGCCGGTAATTTGTGAGGTCAGATTTAGACGCATCGTTACCGGTTTTCCACGCCGCAGCATGTTCTGCATGAGTATTGCATCAGGCGCAGACAGCGCCGCATACGGAATTTTCTTTACCCCTTCTTCGTAGCCATAGCCCGAACCGGTATGGCCGATACGATTATTGTCCGTTCCAACTGACCGAATCACCAACGCGGCAGCACCGCGTTTTGCAGCGGCTACGTGCCCCTGACCGCGAGCACGAGTGCCTTGACCATAACCGCCCATGGCTGATGTACCCGGTGGCGGAACGTAATCGGCCATACTGTATGAAACATATGCAATCTTACCTTCCAAACTATCGCCCTCCGGGACGGCAAGAAGGTCATCGAAGGTTGGGAACTCAACGATCTCCGCAACCAGATCGCCATCGGTACCGACGCTGTAGCCCAAAGCCGTCAACACTAGGTTTTGTTGAAAGGGCGCGAGAATTTCTGCTTCTGCATCACCGCGAATCCAACCGTGCTCGACGGGCACCTCTTCCGTCCATACCCGATCAAAACCGAGTTCTTTGAATTTCGCCTGGGCCCAAGCAATCGCTCGGATATCCCCGTCCGTTCCGATTCTACGCGGGCCGACTTCCGTCGTTAACGATTCGACGATGTCGATAGACAAACTGTCGAGCAACGCTCTTTCACGTAACAAGATTGCGTTGTTTGCCAAATCGGCGGGAATAATCGAAGGGTCGACAGTCGTGTGAGACGGAGAGTCTTCGGCAATAGAGACTGACAACAAACCAAGCGAGAAAGTAGCCAATAAAAATCGCAGTTGAGTTCGGATGAGCATAAACATTCCTGAAGTTGAGCGGCAAATATAGCGGAACATTGTGCAACTGATCGTCCAATAATGCACACCATCGAAAATCGGGGCCAGAGTATTACTCTATGATTGCTTTTCTTCTAGGAGGATTTTTTCTTTCAATACCTGCATCTAGGTTGGGCGGCCTGCCCCGCCCCAAGCACAGCAAGGCCTTGCGCAGGGAACAAAGACTTCTTCTGTAAAATATTGAGAGGGACTGGCGGTGATATTATGTTCACCAAAAGAAAAAATGCTAACGACTAAAAAGCTGAAAGCCTTATGAATAATGGTGGCCAGGGGCGGAATCGAACCACCGACACGCGGATTTTCAGTCAGTTCGTCCTCTTGGGCGAAATTATCGATTAAGCCAAATACTGAAATCCCAGGATGTTCCAGAAATAGTAGAACCAGCACATGAATAACGCACAGACCGTTACCACGCCGTAGCGCAGCCTTGCTCGGATGCTATTGAAGAGACCATCCTTCCACACGACGCTAAATTTGTAAGCATGGTATAGGCCGGCAACGAAGGCAATGATCGGCAGAACGAGCATCGCCTTGAACGCGAACGGAATATTGTTGAAGAGATCCATCCCATAGGTTGACACGACAAGCAGTGCAGCGATGAAAAACAGCAAATTGCTTGCAGCAACGTACACCGATGCCAACGTGGCCGAACGCTCGCTCGCGTTCATTGCTTTGAACGTAGCCCATTGGTATGCGAGTCGCACAAACACGCCGACGAAAACGAGGGTCGAGAATGCGAGGAACAGCGCGTTGAAGCTCGTGTTTGCATAGGCTGGCGACTTGTACATTGACATGAACGGAAGCCCATCGATAACCAGACCTTTGATAGAGCCGTCGTCGTTCTCCTGAAAGGCGATGAGTCGCGGGCTGAATCGCGACGATAAGGCCACTTCTTGGTTCAATTCCCGAAACAGGTTTTTCCCAATCTCAACAAAATGCTTGGCGCCGTCGCCGTACGACAGCAATAGTGTGTTGTCTTCGGTCGGCGTGATTGTTACGCCCGGCGGAAGTGCGAGGACTCGTTCAATTGTTGAGAAACTGTGCCTCCAGAATTGATACATCCCGGCGTATTTTGCGGCTCTCTCGCCGAAATCGTCGGGGGCGACTGGCGGCTCTTCGTTACGTGGAAAGTACTGATCGTAGAATGCTGGAACGATCGCGGCACGGACTGTGGAACCACCGTCACCTGTAAATGAAGTAAAGATCGCAATATCGTTCTCGAGATCTACCGCGAGATCAGAATGAAAATGGAATGTGTCGCCGCCGTGCCCGACAATTAGTACGCCATTTTCGTCGGTTTCGTAGAACCCCAAAGCCATTCCCATCATTCGGTCGTCATGAGAGAAGGAGCGCGACAACATTTGGCGCATCGTGTCCTCGCCGAGGATTCGTGCGCCGTTGTATTCGCCCAGATTCAGTATTGCGTTCCCGAATTTTGCCATGTCGATTCCGCTTGACGACAATCCTCCGGCAGGGCCGAAACTGGCTATCAACTCAAACGGCTTGGCAACATAACTACCATTTTCAAGCTGATACCCATCAGCCATCTGATCTTCCAGACTGGTGGGCAAAGGCTGATAAAAGGTCGAGTTTTTCATGCCGAGAACATCCAGGATGTTTTTCTGGATGTAGTCGTTGAAACTTAATCCGGAGACGTTCGCAACCATGAGACCTGCCAGGGCAGTCGCGTAATTTGAGTAAGAGCTCTGGGCGCCGGGAGGATTGACACGCAGCAGCTGATACCGTTCCATCGCGTCGGCGAGCGGCAGAATTTTCTCTTCGTCAATAATTATCAGGTAACCAAGGCCACCGTCCTCGAATCCCGATGTATGAGTCATGATGTGCCGCAGGGTGATTGGCTGGTCGAATGTATTTGCTATCTGAAAATTTTCGAGGTATTCATTTACATCGGTGTCGAGATCCAGTTTTCCCTGCTCAACCTGTTGCATTACGGCGACCCAGGTGAACAATTTGGATGTTGACCCGGGCCGGAACAAGGTGGATTCCGGATCCACCGGAATATGTTCCTCAATATCCTTGAAGCCATAGCCCTTGGCGAATATCACTTCATCATTGCGGACAATCGTCACGACGCCGGACGCGCTGCTGTTGTCCTTCATTTGCGAATCAACCACGCCATCCATATAGGATTCGAGATGACCCAAATCGTCCAGATCGGCGCCATTCGCGACGCTAAAACCGAGTATCGAGTACCCGACCAGCGCCAATATAGAGGCAGGTTTGAATAATCTTGACATCGATACGTCCTTTTACTTGCTGTCCGTCGTCAAACAAATGGAACAGACGTAGCGTTTATCTAATGGAGAGTTTTGTTCCTCATTTTTAGTTTACGCGGCGTGTCGTTGATAGTGCAACCGACGCTTCGCGAGGGTTCTTTTCTTGATCCTTTCTCGTTTTGCCAAAATAGCTTGCCCACGCCCGAAGTAAACATCGGCTGGCGTTACATTGCTTAAGCTCTCATGGTATCGCTGGTGATTATAGTGATCGACGAACTGCTCGATCTGTTTCTCGAGGACGCCGTGTAAATAGGCATCGAAAACTGACCCACCTTTACACCAATAACTTACCTGTTGAATCGGTGCCGAAAGCGGGTCCAATTTGCGAGCCGAACTATAGTCTTGGTCTCTGTTTCATCTCAACTCCTCAGCTTAGGATGAACAAAAACTCTCTCTTAAACCAGATCTATATCTGTCCCATAGGCGCTGACGGCGTACAGAGCCACGCGGCGATCCATCATGCACTGTCCCAATACTAGTCGCCCGGATGATAAGTTCGGATCGCCCGCGCCTCGACATCTTTTCGATAGTACGCAACGTCCTTAAAGGCACGATCAGCATAGCGCTGTGATTGGTCGTCGAAATGCGGCGATGTAGGGTCGCCACTCTGTCCACCAGCCAACATGCTTTTCGCCTTCACCTTTTCGCCAAACTCAACTACGGCAACAAAACTGTTGCCTGAGGTTCCGTAAAGCTTCTTCGTACCTGGGTAACGTCGCGCACCAAATGAGGCTAAAGCGCCCCAATTTCCAGACGCCATACCAATCGGTAGCGACGACTCGTTGTCATTAAAAGGTTGCTGAATATCTCCGCTCAACCTTTGGTAGCGGTTAACTTCCCCCCAGGGCGTATCCCACTGACCAAAATCCGCTTCGAGCATCGCCACTGTTGATGCGAAAACCTTGAGCCGTTCCTCATGTGGCGATCCTTCGCCAAAATGATTAAAGCGCTCCAACGTCGTCGCGTTTTCCGGGCGAACACCGTCTTCGTTATACTGGCTACCGTAAAAGTGCGCCAACGTCATCGCGATGGAATCA
>JABIUH010000091.1 GCA_018701055.1 Woeseia sp.
CTGACAATAGGTTGGTCTACGCGGTCACTTTCCCGTAAATCGGTGTGCTATCGTCACTGGTCCATTCCATCAACACGCCTGCAAGCTAACACAATGCCTTTGAAAACCCGCGCCATTCTGGTCGTTGTTATTGGCACCATACTCGGTGTCAGCTTGTCCGTGGGTGGCGGCTTCATCAATAACTTCGATCGCGGATCATCGCGTGATTTACCCTGGGACGAAGCTCGCCTGCTCGCCGAGGTAATGGAGCGGGTCAAACGTGATTATGTAGAACCAATCGACGACAACGTGCTTTTGGAAAATGCGATTCGTGGGATGGTTGCAGACCTCGATCGTCACTCTGCATTTCTGGACGCGAATGAGTATCAGGAGATTCGCGCTAGCACGAGCGGGAAATATACGGGCGTCGGGATTGAGATAAGTGTTGTTGCTGGCGCGATCTTAGTCATTGCACCAATAGATGGCACGCCCGCGCAAAAAGCCGGCGTCATGTCAGGCGACGAGATTATCGTAATTGACGGCGTATCGGTTGCAACCGATGGCTTGGACGACACGATTCACAAACTCCGAGGGCGCGCGGACACCACTGTTTCAATGCAAGTGCGACGATCGGGCTACGACGATCCGCTGACTTTTCGATTAGTGCGTAAGAAAATCGAAGTGGCGAGTGTGCGCCATGAGATTCTGGATCAGTCAGTTGCCTATCTGCGCTTGAGCCAATTTAACCAGACGACTGCCGCAGAGGCATTACACAGTATCGCTGAATTGCAGCTTCAGGCAGAGGCAAACACTGGCCGTTCGCTAACCGGCATGATTTTGGATTTACGAAATAATCCGGGCGGTATTCTGAATTCCGCTGTTGATATCACTGATATGTTTCTTGACGACGGTGTCATCGTGTCGGCAGAGGGAAGAACGCCCGAGTCGCGTTTTACAAAATTGGCTAGCGAGGGAGACATCTTAGATGGGATTCCGATCGCAGTACTCGTAAACGGCGGATCTGCCTCTGCGTCTGAAATCGTTGCGGGCGCCTTACAGGATCACAATAGAGCCACGGTCGTGGGTACCCAGACATTCGGCAAGGGCTTGGTTCAAACTGTCATGCCCCTTTCCAAGGGCCGTGCAATCAAGCTGACCACCTCGCATTACTACACACCCTCAGGCGACTCGATTAACGGCACAGGCGTCAAGCCGGATTTATACGTTGAATCTTCCGGGTCGTATCCGAAGCAGAGTTTGCGCTCCATGCTTGATCGGGAAGGCGATGCACAACTTATCGAAGCGCTTGAGTTACTGCGCAATCAGCCAATATTGCAGTCGCAGGCGCCCGAATAGCCACTCAAGTGATTCGGCACATAGGTGCCTTGTTGCGCCGCATAGTGGCATTCGTGGTTGCGTTGCTGTGCCTATCCAGCGCCGTTCATGCGGATGAACACCGGCCCAAAATTGCGCTGATTATTGACGACCTTGGCTATGAACGTGTGGCAGGAGAGCGCGCCATCGCACTGCCGGGCCCGGTCGCATTTGCCGTACTGCCGCATACGCCAAGAGGGGCTTTTCTCGCAGAAAAAGCGCACGCCGCCGGCAAGGATGTGTTGCTACACCTCCCGCTTCAGGCAGAGCGCGATCATGAGGCTGTTCCCGGTAGTTTGCTGTTGGACATGACTGAGCATCAATTTTCGCAGGCGTTCACGAAGAGCATTGACGCGGTGCCGTTCGTGGTTGGCGTAAACAACCACCGAGGTAGTTTGTTGACGCGACATCCAGGCCACATGACTTGGCTGATGAACGAAATCCTATCGCGAGAGGGTTTGTTTTTCGTTGATAGCTATACAACGGCAGAAAGCATTGCTTTGAATATTGCGCTGGAAAGCGGCGTGCGGGCAGTACGACGTGACGTTTTCCTCGATCCGGACCAGGCGCCTGAAACATTGGCGCGGGAATTTTCCAGACTCAAGAAACTTGCGCGACGGAAAGGCTTTGCCGTTGGAATAGCGCATCCATACAAAACAACATTAGCGTTTCTTGAAAGTGCTTTGCCCACTCTTGAAGCTGACGGATTCGAGCTAATCACGATTAGCGAACTGGTTTTATTGCGCACCGACTCCGTAGCAGGAAAATAAGCGATGGGTTTCTACAACGATCGCGTTTTTCCGGCGATGACCGATAAACTATGTTCATCGAGTCCTACTCAAAAACAACGACAGAAAATCGTGCCATTGGCTGAAGGCGATGTGCTTGAGATCGGTATGGGCAGCGGCTTGAATATTCCATTCTATGCGACGGAAAAGGTTCGCAAGGTTTGGGGTCTGGAACCCTCTGCCGGCATGCGGGCACGAGCAAAACTGCTGGTCGATGCATCGCCGCTCGATATTGAATTTATTGATCTCCCGGGAGAAAAAATTCCGCTGGAAGATAATAGCGTCGACACGGTTTTGATGACCTACGCGTTATGTACCATTCCGGATACGCAAGCGGCGCTTGAGGGAATACGACGGGTGCTAAAGCTGGTCGGTCAATTATTGTACTGTGAACATGGCATTGCGCCGGACGAGAAGGTCCGGCGATGGCAAAACCGTTTAAATCCCGCTTGGAGAAAAGTAGGCGGCGGCTGCCACCTGAATCGCGATATCCTGGCGCTGCTGGCCGCAGGCGGGTTCACTGTAAAAACAGATGAACGACTGTATATTCCAGGGATTCGGGTCCTTTGCTATAACTACTGGGGCAGCGCGCAGGCCTAAGGGTCCTAAGCTTGAACAATTTGAGGCGGATAGCGTCCAACACAACTGAAATATGATTCATGAAGAACCTATGAACAGGCAATCAACCATTAGGATCGCGTTGGCGACACTGATCTTATGTCCATTCGCGTGGAGTCAGGGGTTTGCCCAGAGCGGCCCCGAGATCAAAAAAGAGTCGGTTGCCTGCACGATGCAATACGACCCTGTTTGTGGCACGGACGGCCGCACTTACTCCAATGATTGCGTGGCGAATGTCGCCGGCGCTCAAATTGTTGGAACAGGAGAGTGCCCGCCAGTGGCTCCGGCCCAAGATACATCGCCGGACGATCAACCCGTTACAGGTGGGTTGTGCCCTGAAGTTTATTCTCCCGTTTGCGGCATCGACGGAAACACCTATGGCAATGAGTGTTTGGCCGCAGCAGAGGGGCTCGATGAGGTGACCGCCGGTGCCTGCGTAACGGTCGCCGAAATCTGTCCCGATGCGTTTGAACCCGTGTGTGGTGTTGATGGCAACACCTATAGCAATGTTTGTTTTGCGAGTGTTGCTGGCACTGAAGTTGAGAATCTAGGCGCTTGCCTCGGCACAGGCTGCCCCGCTGACTTCGATCCTGTTTGTGGCGTCAATGCTCGCACTTATCAGAATCGCTGTGAGGCAGAGGTAGAACGAATCCCGGTACAACGTGCGGGTGCATGCGACGTTGATAACTGTCCGAAAGTTTATATGCCGGTTTGTGGGCCAGATGGAACCAGCTATGATAATTCCTGCGAAGCCCAAGCTGCGAATGTGGGTTTTGTCACCGAGGGCGCATGCAACACGCGAGCGTGTCCCAACATGTACGTGCCGGTTTGTGGCGCCGATGATCTAACGTACGGAAATGCCTGTTTTGCGGAGCGCGCTGGCGAACGCATCATGCATGCCGGATTGTGCGAGGCGCAGGGTCGAAACTGTCCGCGCATCTATCAGCCCGTCTGTGGCCTGAACGGTGTTACCTATGAAAACGCCTGTCAGTTGGAGAACGCTGGCGAATCGCTTGCTTATGCAGGTGCTTGTGTCAGGCAATAAATCGGGTTCTGTCGCAAAGTTAACTACGAACGCGGTACCAGGGTAATTGTCGGCAGCTATCCTGTGGCTGCCAGAGAATAAAACTGTTGCCATGCCGGAGGTGAACTCTTGTTTTGACCCTTCTTCAACAGGCGTCAGATCTCAATGCCTGGCAATGTCGCGCGTGCAGACCAGAATGATTTGAAATCCAACATTGGGCGAATTCGGCGTTTGATGAAGCGATGGTCTTGCTCGACAATATTATTTGGGTATTTACATTGGCGAATCTTGATAGGTTTTTTTAGTCACTGTTGTACTGTTTGATGGCCGCCGTATTGGCACCACTTTTATCAATATTAATGAGACCCGGCTTACCGTTGGTGCCGATGGCTTTGATCAGAAAGCGTCGCGCCGCCTTCGTGTCACGCTTCGCCGTCAGCAGAAAGTCGACAGTGTCACCTTGCTTGTCGGCAGCACGGTAAAGATATTTCCATTGCCCCTTAATCTTCATATAAGCCTCGTCCAGTCGCCCTCGTACGCCAGTCCGTTTCTTGTTACTTCGAAATGCCTTTTCAATGCGAGGCGGGTAATGAACGACCCAGCGTTGAACCGTGCTGTGATCGACCGCATAGCCACGTTCTTGCATCAGTTCTTCTAAATCGCAATCGCTCAAACCGTAAGCCACATACCCACGTACGCATTGCTGCCGGGCGTATAGATGGACACTTCAGTCTTCTGGCGAAAGGCCTTGATGCGAGCGCCGCTTTGACCTGATCCGGCCAGTCCCTTTTTTCACAGCGCGGCCTGATCCGCTGCGTGTTCGTCCGGTGTTTGACCATTGTCGCTCGCCGCTCGGGTATTGATCCACGGCCTAAAGTTTTCGCCCTTAAACTGTGGGAATGTCAGCATCAGATTGCCGAGATCGCCTTTCGGATCAATCGCGATGACCGGAATATTATCCATTGCGGCTTCTTCGAGAATACCGATGCCGAGGCCGGTCTTACCCGAGCCAGTCATGCCGATAATCACCGCATGGGTCGTCAGATCCTTCGAATCGTAGAGGACGATGTCGTCGGTACGTTCGTCTGCTTCCATGTCATGGCGTTTTCCTAAATAGAATGCGCCTAGTTTTTCGTAATCGAGCATGAGTTATTCCAGGTACGTAGAAGGAGATCGATTTTCTGCGATTAGTTGTGCCTTAAAAATTTAATCAGTTTTGGCAGATGAAACGCGATACATCCAGTAACAAACGGCAGCCATTAACAAGAGGCCGGGTCCGCCGCCCAAGCTCAAAAGATGGCTCAAAGA
>JABIUH010000013.1 GCA_018701055.1 Woeseia sp.
GCGGACAGATTTGTTCTGTCGTACAAGATAGCCCGCCAGATAAATCATCAAACATAAACGCGCCGGGTCTGATGCCTGCAAATTGATAACGCCTAAACGAATCCAGCGTGTGGAACCGTTTGCTGTGTGTCCAACGCCGGGCACTAACACAACCAGCAGCAATGCGAATGCGATTAACAACATTAACGGCCCAGTGCTAAACCAGAACCGAATCGGAATAAACAAACAAACGAATCCGGCAGCGCAGCCAAGAATCGCTGCGAACGCCTGGCGGGAAACGTAAAAGAACGGATCATTCGATGTATTGTCGCCAATGGAAATTGACGCGGATGCGAGCACCACGAGCCCACCCAATATCAGAGTGGCGACAATCAGCAGCAGCACCGGATCAACCCTGATCGGGTTTTTCAGTTGTACTAGGAACGGCATTGTTGTGCTGTCGATAGACATCACTACAACACCTCTACGATGCGACAGAAGTCTTCGCCGCGGGCGGCAAAACCTTCGTATTGATCGAAACTTGCGCATGCCGGTGCAAGTAGAACTGTATCGCCAATTTCCGCAATCCCTTTGGCATACGCAACGGCCGCCTGCATATCGGCAACACAGTGCGTCGGGGTTAAATCAACGAACGCCGCTTCGAGCAATGGCGCATCATCGCCGATAAGCACTGCTGCCCGCAGTTGCCCGCAAGTTGCCGTCGCCAATTGGTTGAAATCACCGCCCTTACCTTGTCCGCCTGCAATCAGAATGATGGGGCCGGGCAATGACCGAACCGACGCTATGGACGCTCCAACGTTTGTCGCTTTGGAATCATTGATGTAGTCAACACCATCAACTCGTGCGACAGATTGCATACGGTGCGGCAAGCCGGGAAATTGATTTAGCACTTGCAACATGGATGACATGTCCAGCCCAATGAGCTCACCTGCTGCAAGGGCTGCCAAAGCATTTTCGAGGTTATGGGCGCCGACCATGGAAACGTCGTCAACTGCCAATAGAATCTGGTCGCCGCGTGCAAGAAACAATCGGCCGTCTTCTTCTCGCAGTCCATATTGATCCGTCTCGGGCTCGTCGAGGCCGAAACTTACGCGGGGCATTTTCTCGGGTAGCTGTTGCTCGATCGCATCGTCGTCGCGATTAATAACCGCTGTTTCCGCTTCGGCAAAAATTCGATACTTAGCGTCGCGATATTCATCAACACTGGCATGCCAATCGAGATGATCAGCGGAGATATTGAGCAATACAGCAACCTTAGCCGGCAGGTTTTTAGTTCTCTGCAACTGAAAGCTTGATAGTTCCAAAAGATAGAAGTCCGGCTTGTCCCTGGTTAGCAGATCAAGTGCGGGCATTCCTAAATTCGCCCCGGCATATCCCGTAACACCGGCAGATTCACACATCAATGCTAGCAGCGTTGTAACGGTGCTCTTGCCGTTCGATCCGGTAATCGCAACAAATGGTGCATCCGCATCACGCACAAACAATTCAATGTCGCTAAGAATTTCGATGCCCGCTTTCCGTGCCGCTTTAAGATACGCATCGTTATCAGCAATTCCAGGAGACACAAAAATTCGAGACGTTCTCTTTAACAGTTTCTTTGGGGTCTTGCCGAAAACCGTTTCGGCATCCGCAATCAGTTCACACAGCTCACTGGCGCCTGGTGGCTCATCGCGACTATCCACGTAACGAGCTTCGATGCCGTTTCGCTCCATATAACGAGCCACAGAAAGGCCTGTTACGCCTAAGCCGTACACGAGATCTAACTCGGTGGTCGGCGAGCTTTTCTTGGCTGCCGCACTCATCGAATTTTCAAACTTGCTAGACCGATCAACACGAGAATTACCGTGATGATCCAAAATCGCACTATCACTTTCGGCTCTGCCCAGCCCTTTAGCTCAAAATGGTGATGTAGCGGCGCCATCCGGAAAACGCGCTTGCCGGTCAATTTAAATGATGCCACTTGAATCATGACTGACATTGTTTCGACGACGAAAACTCCACCCATAATTGCGAGCACGATTTCTTGTCGAACGACCACCGCTACAACACCCAGAGCTGCACCAAGCGAAAGTGCACCTATATCGCCCATGAAAACCTGCGCCGGATACGTGTTGAACCAGAGAAATCCGAGACCTGCGCCCGCAAGGGATGCGCAGAACACAACGATTTCACCAGTACCAGCAACATACGGAATGTCCAGGTATTCAGAGAAATTTGTATTGCCGGTTACGTAGGCAAAGACGCCGAGCGCCCCGCCGACAAGCACCGTAGGCATGATGGCCAGACCATCTAGTCCATCCGTCAAGTTCACGGCATTCGAAAAACCGACAATAAAAAGAAAAGTCACCACAATCTGAAAGGCGCCTAACGGCAGCCACAGATTCTTAAAATACGGAATGAGCAAGGACGTACTAATTTCATCCGTTGCCATCGAATAGAGTACGATCGCAGCGATAATTGCGATTAGCGATTGCCAAAAAAGTTTTTGTCGCGCAGACATGCCTGCAGAGTCTTGCTTAATCAGTTTTTTGTAGTCGTCGACGTAGCCGACCACACCGAATGCTAAGGTCACAAAAACGACGACCCAGATGTAGCGATTCTCGAGGTCTGCCCACAACACGGTACTGATGACGATTGCCGTCAGGATCATCACACCACCCATGGTAGGCGTGCCGACCTTCAGGAGATGAGTGTCCGGTCCATCGGTGCGTACCGGCTGACCAGCCGCCTGATTCAGGCTTAGCCGTAAGATCATTCGCGGGCCAATGACGAACGAGATAATCAAGGCTGTCAACGCACCTAAAATCGCGCGCATGGATAGATAGCTGAATACGTTGAAACCGGATTGGAACTCCGAGAGGTATTCGGTGAGATAGAAGAGCATCTCAGGCGCTCCCTACTTGTTCGTAGTCATAGGTTAACAGCTCTACCACGCGTTCCATTCCCATCGAACGCGAGCCCTTTACGAGTACGACATCGTCGTTGCCGATTGCGGCTTGCAAACTATTCACGAGTTCGCTTACTGATTCGTACCAATAACCATCAGCGCCGAATGACTCGACCGTTTTTCGCGACAGCGGGCCAAGTGCCAACAATTTGTCGACGCCCGCCTCTCTAGCGACCCAGCCGGTGTGCGCATGTAGTACCTCGGCATCGCTGCCAAGCTCCGCCATATCACCCAGAACCAACCAACTTGTGCCGGTTTGCGCCGCTAGGAATTCGGCAGCTGCCTGGACACTGACCGGGTTGGCATTGTAGGTATCGTCAAAAAGCGTCGCGCCACTAGCACTTTTGACCGGGGCCAAACGACCTCCGACTGGCTGTGCGGCCTCGAGTCCTTGCTTGATTTGCTTGCAGTCAATCCCAAGCGATCCCGCGACAGCAGCGGCAGCACAGGCATTCAGTATGTTGTGTCGACCGTGAAGCGAAAGGGAAACCGAAACTTGACCTGTTGGCGTATGCAGTTTGAATTTTGAGCCGCCGCCCGTGAACTTAATGCTACCAGCGCGCACATCTGCCACCGCCGTCAGACCAAAACTGACCACGTCCGACCCTTCACATAGCGAAGTCCAATATTCAAAGTAATCGTCATCAGCGTTGAGGATCGCGAAATCCGGTCTGCGCGCGCCAGCCAATATCTCGCCCTTTGCGCGCGCGACACCTTCAACCGATCCGAATCCCTCGAGGTGAGCCGGAGCGGCATTGGTAATGACCACAACTTCCGGGGCCGCCAATGAAGTGAGATAAGCGATCTCACCAGCATGATTTGCGCCCATCTCAATGACCGCATAACGATGCTCATCGCCAATACGCGACAACATCAATGGCAA
>JABIUH010000425.1 GCA_018701055.1 Woeseia sp.
AAATAATGGCTGGGTGTTCCAGGATTTCTTTCATGCGCTGAATCATGGCGGCGGCATCATAGACATCGACAAAGCGATAATCGAATGATGACAGGTTCATCATACAGCGAATCGCAATGTGTCCTTTGACCACCATTGGTCGATCGACGGCCCGATTAACCCCAATGATTGATACCTCCGGCATGTTGAGAATTGGAGTTGAATCAATGCCGCCTAATTTTCCGAGGCTGGTTATCGTAATAGTCGAGCCGCCCAGGTATTCTTTCGCGATCTTGTTATCTTGCGCTGCAGTTGCGACGCGACGAATTTCTGCGGCTAAGTCCTTTATCGCCAAACGTTCTGCGTGTCGAACGACGGGTACCTTTAGCCCATCCGGAGTTTGCGTCGCGACGCCCAGGTGCACGGCCTCGTGGCGTAGCAAGACGTTGCGTTCTTTGTCATAGGTCGTATTGCACTGCGGGAACTCACGCAGCGTTCTGATTAGCGCGAGACTCAAAAAGGGCAGTAGCGTTAATTTGGCATTCACTCCTGAGGCTCGGCCATTGTGGTGCTGGCGCAATGCTTCGAGTTCCGTGATGTCGATTTCTTCCACATACGAGAAATGCGGAACTTCTAATTTCGCTTCTGTCATTCGTTCCGCGATGAGTTGAACGCTTATGGCACGATTCACGACTTGAACGAATCTGGGACGGCACCTCAGAAATTCAGCGACACATCATCGCGAGATCACAACTGCGGCCTTATGAAAGTTAAAGGGACTCGGGACAGACTCTGGGCCTACGGTTCGCTGGCATTTCCCTCTAAATGGGTAGCACCGTGGTGTGCTTGATCTCCGACAAGGCCATGCTCGAATTGACTTCTTGTACGCCGGGAATTTGCGACAACTTGTCATAGATAAACCGCTCATAGCCTTTGATGTCTTCCGCGACAATGCGTAACAAGAAATCAACGTTGCCAAGCACGACATAACAATCAAGAACCTCCGGATAACGACGCACCGCATCGGCGAAGTCATTCAAATTGCTGCGGCCGTGGGACGTTAGTTTCACTTGCGCGAATACCATCGTATTGAGCCCAACTTTTTCCGGGTCGAGAATGACGGGATGATCTTTAATCACTCCGTCATCACGCAGTCGTTGCATACGCCGCCAACAGGCTGATTGAGATAAACCAATGCGCTCGCCAATTGCTGTTGCATTAATTCCAGGTTCGGTCTGGAGCAGTTGCAATATTCGGCGATCTATTTGATCGATGTTATTTTTCAGCATATTTTATTCTTATTTGTGAATCTATACGTATAGAACATGCATCATTGAAGCGTTTAGCAATCAAGTTCGCGAGGACTACCGGGGGCTAAGCGTATATATTGTGCGGCTATGCGTATTCGCAGCGGCCGATGAATGGCAGGATATGTCGCCGGCGGTGCACGCGTTGCTGAATTGGATCGAATTCGAATGACAAGAAAATCAAGACTTCACATTCCGCTCTCTTCTGCACGACCCGGTGACAAACCAGACTTCAGCTACCTGAATCTATCTCCCGCAGGGTCGGTTGATAAACCACCCATTGATGTGCGCACCAAAGACATTGAACACCTGAGTCTTGAATTAGTACGTGTGCTGGACGATGACCATCGTGCTCAAGGCGCCTGGAACCCCAATCTTGATCCTGATCAATTGCAGATCGGATTGCGCTGGATGCTTCTCAATCGCGTGTTCGACGAACGCATGTGGAAAATTCAGCGTCAGGGAAAAATTACTTTCTACATACAGGCCACCGGTGAAGAAGCGGTTTCTATTGCGCAGGGTATGGCGCTGCGCCCCGGCGACATGTGTTTTCCGTCGTACCGAAACCAGGGATTGTTTCTATATCGCGGCACAAAGCTCGTCGACATGATGTGCCAATGCCTTTCGAACACGCGCGACATGTGTAAAGGACGACAACTTCCCGTTCTTTACCACAACAAAGATGCCAATATTTTTTCCTTGTCCGGAAATCTTGCCACGCAGTATCCCCACGCCGTTGGCTGGGCGATGGCGTCTGCGATTAAAGGTGAAGATCATATTGCTGCGTCATGGCTTGGCGACGGCAGCACTGCGGAAGCTGATTTTCATCACGCCGTTACGTTCGCTGCAATTTATCAAGCGCCGGTCATTCTGAATATCGTTAACAATCAATGGGCGATTTCCACCTTCCAGGGTTTTGCTGGCGGCGAACGCCGACCGTTTGCCGCACGCGGCATAGGTCTTGGCGTGCCAGGAATTCGTGTTGATGGTAATGATTTTTTAGCGGTATACGCCGCGTCATTGTGGGCAGCAGATCGTGCACGCAGAGGCGGCGGCCCGACAATAATCGAACACGTCACTTACCGAGGCGGCGCGCACTCAACCAGTGATGATCCGACTAAATACCGCCCGAAAGATGAGTGGAAATCGTTCCCGCTTGGCGATCCTGTTGAGCGACTCAAGCAGCATTTGATCGGCGAAGGCCACTGGTCTGAAGATCAACACGACGCTGTGATCGGAGAGTATAAAGAGAAGGTACTCGCCGCCTGGAAAGAAGCGAAAACCCACGGAACGATGACCGAAGGCCCACGGCTTAATCCCGACGGAATGTTCGATGACGTTTATGCAGAAGTCCCAGCGCATCTACAACGGCAGCGCCGTGAGATGCGAGCGTTGGAGGATTAGCGCATGCCACAAATGAACATGATAGAAGCGATCCGTTCCGGCCTGGACGTTGTTATGGCGAAAGATCCTAATATTGTTGTATTAGGAGAAGACGTCGGTTACTTCGGGGGCGTGTTTCGTTGTACGGACGGACTACAGCGAAAATATGGGGAACATCGCGTCATTGACGCGCCCATTTCGGAGGGCGGCATTATCGGTACAGCCATCGGCATGGGTGTTAATGGTCTGCGTCCAGTTGCCGAGATTCAGTTTGCTGATTACATCTATCCCGGCGTCGATCAGGTCGTTAGTGAGCTTGGTCGATTGCGTCATCGCAGTGGCGGTGAATTCTTTTCGCCCGTAACAATTCGCACCCCTTGCGGCGGCGGTATACGCGGCGGCCAAACTCACTCGCAGTCTCCAGAAGCGATTTCCACTCACATCAGCGGCATTAAAACGGTTATCCCGTCCAACCCTTATGACGCAAAAGGACTGCTCATCAGCTCAATTGAGTCTGACGATCCGGTCATTTTCTTCGAGCCAAAGCGCATCTACAACGGACCGTTTGACGGTGATCCTGATAAACCCGCCGTGCCGTGGACCTCACATCCAAAAGGGGAAGTGCCTCAGGGTTATTACACAGTGCCACTCGGTGCGGCGGAAGTGGTGGAAGAAGGCAGTGATCTCACGATTATCGCCTACGGCACGCTGGTGCACGTCGCCCAGGCTGCTGCAAAGCTAGTTGGCGTCAATGCGGAAATCGTCGACGTGCGTACGCTGTCACCGCTGGACACGGAAACACTAACGCAATCGGTTAAGAAAACCGGTCGTTGTCTCGTCGCACACGAAGCTACTCGTTTTTCCGGATTCGGCGCTGAATTGACGGCGACCGTTCAAGAGGAATGCTTCTACCATCTGGAGGCACCCATCGAACGGGTTGCCGGTTGGGACACGCCGTACCCGCACGCTTTTGAGTGGCAATATTTTCCTGGCCAAAAGCGCATTGCGGCCGGTATTCGCAAGGTGATGGACGCAAAATGAGCGAGCATGTATTCAAATTGCCGGATCTTGGTGAAGGCACAGTTGAATCCGAAATCGGTGAATGGAATATCGCTGTTGGCGAGATGGTGGCCGAAGAAGACATTGTCGGCACCATGATGACCGACAAAGCGGCAGTAGAATTGGTTGCGCCCGTATCCGGAAAGGTAATTTCTTTAGCCGGTGAGCCAGGGGACATGGTCGCGGTCGGCGCCGCGCTGGTTGTGTTCGAGACCGAAGCGCAGCCCACAATGACTAAAGCCGAAGAAGACAAACCTGAGGCTACAGCCGATGACGTTGAGACTGAGCGGGAAGTGCCGAAAGCGAAAGCAGGTGGAAGAGTTGTAACCTCGCCTGCTATTCGTCGCCTTGCAAAGGAAGCAGGAGTTGATCTTTCAGACATAGTCGGCAGCGGAACAGGCGGAAGGGTCGTACGCAGCGACTTCGAGGCACATTTGATTTCAACAGGAACCACCCCAACAACAACCAAGGCGGAGCCGACAACAAGCACTGAAATAAAAGTCATCGGTTTGCGTCGCGTCATCGCAGAACGAATGACAGCAGCGAACTTAGAAGTCCCGCATTTCTCGTATGTGGAAGAAATCGACATCACGGAACT
>JABIUH010000012.1 GCA_018701055.1 Woeseia sp.
GCGTAATGCCAACTTCAAAAGGCACTTGTTTGGCGATTCGGTCAACAAAGCCATAAGGGTGTCCGAGCACACGGCCGACGTCGCGTATTACCGCTTTTGCCGCCATCGTGCCGTACGTGATGATTTGCGAGACTCGGTCACGTCCGTATCGATCCGCCACGTACTCGATAACCTTGTCACGCCCTTCCATGCAAAAGTCGATATCAAAATCGGGCATCGACACCCGCTCCGGATTTAGAAATCGTTCAAACAGTAAATCAAACTCAAGTGGGTCAATATCGGTGATACCGATGACATAGGCGACCAGTGAGCCTGCACCGGACCCCCTGCCTGGCCCGACCGGAATCTCGTGATCTTTGGCCCAACGAATAAAGTCAGCGACGATGAGGAAATAGCCCGGGAAACCCATATCGCGAACAACCGCCAGTTCGTCAGCGAGGCGTTTGTTGTAGGGCCCTGCCATCGAATTAAAACCTTCAGCTGGGACGTCATCTTGCAGCATCTTCCGCTGGAGGAAGTTCTCCAGACCCTGTTCTGCCTCAGCTTTTAGGAATGAATCCGGCGTTTGTCCGTCTGGCACTGGAAATTCAGGCAAATAGGTTTCGCCCAAGCGCAAGTCAAGATTACAGCGACGTGCAATTTCGACCGTGTTCTCGATTGCCTCTGGAATGTCTTCAAACAAAGCGGCCATTTCGTCGCCTGTCTTTAGATACTGGTGTTCGCTGTAGTCGCGTGGTCGATCCGGATCGGACAAAGTACGACCAAGCTGGATACACACGCGCGCTTCATGTGACGAAAAATCTGCCGCATCAATGAAGCGAACATCATTGGTCGCAACGATCGGAACTGCCTGCTCGGCGGCGATCTTGATCGCAGCCTGCAAGTAGGCTTCTTCACCGGGTCTGCCCATACGGGTGACCTCGACATAAAAACGGTCCCCGAACAGGGACTTCCATTTTGCGAGTCGCTCGACTGCAAGGTCGAGCTGATCAGAAATTAATGCGCGCCCACAATCACCCTGCAGGCCGCCGGAAATTGCGATCAGGCCTTGCGTGGATTGCTCGTCCAGCCAATCGCGTTCGACCATTGGCACGCCACGAATCTGCCCTTCCAAATAGGAGCGACTGACGAGACGTGTGAGATTTCGATATCCGTCCAAGTCCTGGACAAGAAGCACCATTTGAAACGGCCGGTCCTCCTCATCTTCATTCCGGATTTTGAGATCCACGCCAATCAAAGGCTTAATGCCGTTGGCGAACGCCTCGCGGTAAAATTTAACAAGACCAAACAGGTTGCCCTGATCCGTCAGACCCACGGCAGGCATACCAAAGCTCGCGCATTGACGCATCAGTGACGGGATCCGCACGGTGCTATCGCAAATTGAGTATTCGGTGTGCAGATGCAAATGAACGAAAGGTGTGGCCACGGGCTCTTCTTATGCTCTTTTATACCAGTGAATGAAATTTCCGAAACGGTACTGGAATCATCGGCTGACTAAGGCTGAATATCAATGCATCTAGCTCGAATTATTCATGAAATGGCCGCGCCCTTGCATGAGCATTGATTGCACACAGGATTTTCTTTCCTCAGAAATACACCGTGCATTCCGCTTGGTCAGAAAATCCTGTGTCCAATCAATGCTCTGTGCAATCATCACGTCCATTCTTGAATTGTCCGGGCTAGCGAATCTTTATCGAAACAGGTCGAAACGTGCGGCGATGCTCTGGACATGGTCCCAGGCGCTCGATACAGTCGCGATGAACCGCCGTACCGTAGCCCTTGTGCTGGTCGAAACCATATTGGGGGTAATCTCGGTGCATATCCCGCATGCGCTGATCGCGATAAACTTTGGCAATAATAGACGCGGCGCTGATCGCCGGCACGCTAGCATCACCACGAACGATTGCCGCCCCCTTTATCGACTGTCCGTCAAAATCAAGGTTTGGCAGGCGATTGCCATCGATCTCGGCAAGACCAGGAATAACCCGCAACCCCAGTAGCGCTCGCCGCATCGCCAGAAAAGTTGCCTGAAGAATGTTGATCGCATCAATTTCGGCCGCGTCCGCCCAAGCGATTGACCAAGCCAACGATTTATCCCGAATGTCATTGGCGATGTGTGTGCGCCGCGACTCACTGAGCGCTTTCGAATCCGCCAATCCCGTTATTGGAATCGATGCATCTAAAATAACAGCCGCCGCAACAACGGGGCCCGCTAGCGGTCCACGTCCCACCTCGTCGACCCCGGCAACCAGATGAGGTGCAGCAAGCGCGCGTCGCTGCATGACCTTCATGATGCAGACGCGATTCGATATACCGCGGATGCAGCGCGCTCATCTGCATCACAGGCGAGAATAGAACGCAATTTCGCGAACTCCTGCGCAATTCTCGAACGCCTTGGGGCATCCTTTAGTAGATCATCTATCGCCGCCGCCAAAGCAACGGGGTTTGCATCATCCTGTAGAAACTCCGGAACCATCGGTTCGCTAGTCAAAAAATTTGGCAACGTAAAATACGGCACTTTGACCAGCTTTAAGTTTTTCGCGAGCGCATAGGTTAATCCTCCCAGCCGGTAGGCACCCACCATCGGTTTTTGCAACAACGCGGCTTGCAAAGATGCCGTACCCGATGCAACGAGTACGACATCTGCCGCCTCGATAATGGTATCGGCCCCGCCATCAACCAAGGTAAATCTGCTGTCGATTGCCGCTTCCGCCAAATGACTTGCAAACATCTCGCGCAAGGCAGGTGTTGCCATCGGA
>JABIUH010000154.1 GCA_018701055.1 Woeseia sp.
ATGCTGCAAGCTGGGCGCGCGCTGAGCCCGTCGAAGGTGCACTGCGTTCGGGCGGTCGCGGTGCGACTATGATTGTCGGCGAGGGATCGAATGAATTTGTCCTGCGCCATTACTGGCGGGGTGGACTTCCCGGTAAATTTGTACGAGATACGTATCTGTGGACTGGTGAGCGGCAAACACGCGCATTCACCGAATGGTACTTATTGGCAAAACTAGCGGCGAAGGGATTGCCCGTGCCGCAGCCGGCTGCGGCTCGATATTGTCGCAGCGGGCCGATTTATCGTGCTGATTTGCTTACCGTACGCGTTCCCGCCATTCGGTCTCTTGCGGATCGAATAATCGAACATCCAGGCGATCCGCCGTTTTGGCTTGGTCTTGGTCGGGGATTGCGGAAGTTTCACGACCAAGGCGCGTATCATGCGGATCTGAATGCTTACAACGTGCAAGTCAACATAGCGGATCAGCTACATCTACTCGATTTCGATCGCGGTAAAATATTAGCTGCTGGCGTTTGGCAACAAAAAAATCTCGCTCGTCTGCATCGTTCCTTAAAAAAGATTAAGCGTGCGGACAAGCGCGTCAATTTTTCCAGCGAAAACTGGGAATTGCTGCTGGAGGGCTACTTCACAGAAGTGAAGTTGGCATAAACATTGGCAAGTAAACCCGGTCGATTTTTAAATTTTCTGTGAACCCAATAATATTGTTCCGGACAACTTTTGATGTGTTGCTCCAGCAAAGCGGTGTATTGCCTGGTGTCTTCTTCTGCGTCGCCGCTCGGTAAGTCGGCAATGGCCGGTAACAAAGTCAGCTCATAACGACCATTGGCAAGCCTACGGGGGAAAAAAGGCACCGCTTTAGCCTTACCCAATTTTGCCAACGTTCCCGTCGCCGTATTGGTCATCGACGGTACGCCGAAAAAAGGAAGTAACGCAGACTGTTTTAAGTTGTAGCTCTGGTCAGGCGCATACCAGACGGGCACGCCTTCGCGCAGACTTCGAACCATGCTCTTAATGTCGTTCTTTTCGATCACGCGTCGCGCTGCGACTTCTCTGTTGCTGACCATGATTTCTGTCGTAAAGTCACTCCGAAAACGTCGGTAGACGGCATCGAACGGTGGGCAATGCAGCGCGAGGACACGACCGCTTAATTCTAGGGTAGTGAAGTGGGCGCTCAGCAAAATGACTCCATAGCCCGCATCGATCGCATGCTGTATATGCTCAGCGCCGATAATCGTCGTAATCGATTCCAGATAGTCGTCCGATGCCCAGCGGCCGAGACCTAGCTCGATAAGGGATATGCCGAGTGCTTCAAAATGCTCGTGGACCAACTTATTTCGGGCGTCTGCGGACATTTCCGGAAAACATAATTCGATGTTGCGGCGCGCGATCGCGCGACGCTCTGCACCTATTCGATGCGCGATTCTGCCGATCGTTCTGCCAATTCCGAACTGCCAGGATAGTGGCAACATGAAAACGACGCGCAGAAAGCCAAGACCTGCCCACATTGGCCAGTATTTTGGGTTCCAATAGTAATGGAGTGGCTGACGTATGATTTTTTCCCTCAAAGCGCTATTTTACGGTGATCCTGAATCGCCTGCGACGCGAGTTTATCGGCATGAGATGAACAACGCGACCCGTTTCGCTGTTTCTTGAGAGCAGGTTGCTGCGCGCATCAGACACGTTTGCAACTATTGCGGCTTGCTCGGTGTCTCATGCTTGTTCAGAATCCCAATTTGAACGAGAACTTTAGTTAACAGGCAGACGATGCCAAACGGGGCGACCATCAATAATACTTTTAGGGAATTGCGCACATCCGTCCTCATAGGCTGCCTCATCGTATTCGCATCGGTGACAGCAACAGCGCAAGAACCTGATGAAGATTTGTTCCCGATACCCGTGGGTCTCGAACCGGACGTTAATTTTTGGCTCTCGGTTTTTACCGACTATAGTACGCGCGAGGGCGTTTTGCATGACAACCGTTTCCTTGGCGTCGTCTACGAACGCGTACCGCTTCCGGAGAACGTAAATCGTCGCGAAAGACAGCGCATCGCGAATCGACGTCGCGACTATTACAAAGGAATTCTGCAGGCACTCGCGGGCGGCAATCGAGATAACTTGAATGCCGAACAAAAGCGCGTACTTGATCTGTGGCCTGCAGACGTAAGCGATGCAGAGCTTGGCCGGGCAGCCGGTAGAATTCGATTGCAGCTGGGCCTATCGGATCGGTTCAAAGAAGGATTACAACGCGCTGGCCGTTGGCGCTATCACGTCGAAGCAGAATTGACGCGCCTTGGTGTCCCGATTGAACTGGCAGCACTGCCGCACGTAGAGTCTTCCTATAATCCCGAAGCTCGCTCGCACGTCGGGGCCTCAGGAGTATGGCAATTTACGCGTGGTACTGGCCGTCGCTTCATGCAGGTTGATCACGTGTTGGATGAACGCAACGACCCGTTTTTAGCGACGACGGCTGCCGGAAAACTGCTGGCCTACAATCATTCCATCGCGGGTAATTGGCCGATGGCCATAACGGCTTACAATCATGGTCTCGCCGGCGCGCGGCGCGCGATGCGCCAGTTTGGCGATAACGCGTACGCGGAGATACTCCGCAAGTACAACGGTAGGACCTTTGGCTTCGCGTCGCGCAATTTCTACGTCGCGTTTCTTGCTGCGAAGGAAGTTGACCTGAATCAAAAAAAATACTTTCCTGGTTTGGTTCCGGATGATCCGGTTGACTACACCACGCATCAACTCACGGGCTATGTACCTGCAGACAAACTGATCGAGGTTTTGCAGGTACGCGAGCGTGATATCGCGCGCCACAATATGTCCATCCAGGCCACCGTTTGGCGGGGGAGCAAACACTTGCCCCGGGATTTGGAAATTCGAATGCCGACGAGCATGGTTGATGGTGAATTGAGTGAACTAATCGCCAAACTTTCTGCGGATGACGTTTTCGACGAACAATTGCCGGATCTTTTTCATGCCGTCGCGCGTGGCGATACATTGTCCGAAATCGCCGATACCTATAGCACACGCGTATCTACGCTTGTGGCGCTTAACAGTCTTTCGAGCGGCAATCGTATTCGAATCGGGCAACAAATCCGTTTACCAGCCGCTGGTCCGGCACCCGCTGAACCGGTTCCGACCGTTGTCGCCGCCGCGCCGCCACCACCTGTCGTTGTGGCGGACAATCGTCCGCTCACGCCCGAAGAGACGGTCATCGCGAATGCGCCGGCTCAGGCGCCGGCTGTGGTTGAAGCATCCGACAATGAAGGAGAGCGGCCCAGCGCGCTCACAGATCAGTTGAGTGACCTCATCGGAACGTTGCAATCGTCATTGCTCTCCGATCCAAGCGACTACACTGTCGACGCGGAAAACACCATCGAGATTCACCCGTTAGAAACGTTGGGGCATTATGCGGATTGGCTCGGCATCAAAACGCAGCGTGTGCGTGATATCAATGGACTCGCATTTCGTGCGCAGGTCGAAGTCGGACAGCGAATAAAACTGGATTTTGGCACTGTCGATGTGGGTGTTTTCGAGTCATCTCGCACCCAATATCATCGCCAGTTGCAAGACACGTTTTTTCGCAACAACACCATAACGGGCGTGCAGGAATATGTGGTGAGAAACGGCGAGTCCGTTTGGATCTTAGCGCTTAGACAATACGATGTGCCGGTTTGGTTGTTTCGCCAGTACAACCCGGAGCTCGATTTGCACAATGTTCGAGTCGGAACACGTCTCAATTTTCCAATTCTCGTGAAGAACGAAAAGCGTTAATGAAAAGTGCAGCCGCGCTTATTGTGTTCCGTATGCTGCCGGTCATTTTCGTCATTGTGGCGGCGATGTTCTATGTGTTCTATGTTGAGGGTGACGGTGCTTATCCGATTAGAAATACCCTGCCAATGCTTGTGGCGGTCGGTCTGGCATTAGCGACCCTTGTTCGGGGTGCTGGAACTTGGACGGGAGTAGGATGGCGCTGGCCATTGGGGACGATCGGCTTCGCAATTCCGGCAGTTGGCTTGTCCATATATCTGCATTACGGGTATTCGGTTGATCTCAACGGGATGGTTAGCGAATCTATTTATCCTCGTGAGCTCTTTCGCTTCCTACCTTTCTATACCTGCGTTGCTGGTGGTATCGGTTTTGCAATAGGCTGGATCGTGGGCCGAAATGTGTAAGCCAGTTTTCGTAATGATTGGTCATTATCGTGGGACGGTACGTATTCACCTACTCGGTCTCTTTGGTATTCTGGCAGGGTCAATATTGATGATCGGAGCAAGAGTGACGATAGCTCAGAAAAATTCTGCGTCTTGGATTGCGTACGCCCTTGTGGCGCTTGCGCTGCTAATTCCGCCTGTCGCAACCGTTCACGCCAGCGACTTTCCAATCGCCGATAAGGTGGTCATTGACAAGGGTAATCGGGTTTTGCACTTGATGGACGAGGGCGTGGCTTTTCGGACATTCAAGATCGCTCTGGGACTTGTGCCAGATGGAGACAAGGAGCAAGAGGGCGATCAGAAAACGCCGGAAGGCAACTATTTGCTTGACGGGAGGAATCCGAATAGCGACTTTTTCCTATCCATTCACGTCTCCTACCCAAACAAGTCCGATCGATCGGTCGCCAGGACAAAAGGTGTCAAACCAGGCGGACAGATAATGATTCACGGTCAACCGAACTCGCCCACGTACTCAGCGGCCTACTATGCGCGTGAAGATTGGACCAATGGATGCATCGCTGTTTCGGATTCCGATATGATCGATATTTGGCTGATGACCCCGAACAATGTGCCGATTGAAATCATTCCGTAAGGCTAACAAGCCTTGAATAATTTATGGCTGTTGGGAATTTAACGCTTTGTCTAATGAAAAATTGACCGGGATCGACCTTCGTCCAAACACCGGTAAGGTCGTCGATGCGGAAGTCTGGCCCGAAGGCAGCCTCGAGGTATTATCGCAGGACGAAGTGGACCAACTTCGCGCTGAGAGTGCGGGCGGACAGAGCGCACTGTTGCGTCGTTGTATTTTGGCTGTATTGAATTCGGGTGCCGAGACAGATGACGCACTGGCTGTCCAGGAACAGTTTAAGGACTTTGAAGTTGGTTTTATTCAGCAGGACAGGGGCCTCAAGGTCACGTTGAAGTCAGCGCCCGCGGCGGCATTTGTCGACGGAAAAATGATTCGCGGCACCCGCGAGCTGTTATTTGCCGTATTGCGGGATCTCGTGTTCATAGATTCGGAGATTCGTGCCAGCGGCCGCTTCGACCTCGCAACATCGGAAAACATAACCAATGCGGTGTTCCATATTTTGCGTAACGCGCGCTTGCTGCAATCGGCAGCCAGGCCGGATCTGGTGGTCTGTTGGGGCGGGCACGCAATAGGACGAAAAGAATACGATTATTCTAAGAAAGTTGGCTACGAGCTTGGTCTGCGCAGTCTGAACGTCTGTACCGGTTGTGGTCCC
>JABIUH010000011.1 GCA_018701055.1 Woeseia sp.
GAATGGACGCTCAACTTGGCCTGGCAATACCCATACTCGTATTTGTATTTACGATCGGTATTGGCACGGACCTCACCTGGGGTGATTTTAAGAGACTGCTAAGTGAGCCCGGCGTTATCCTGGCAGGAATCTGCGGTCACATTTTATTGCTGCCGGCCCTGGCCTTTGCAATCGCGTACATCTTTCGAGAAGACCTTATCATCGCTATCGGTATTGTCTTACTGGCAGCGTGTCCGGGCGGGCCACTATCAAACAGCCTGGTTTATGTAGCTCGAGCACGAACAGAACTGTCTGTGACACTCACGGCAATTAGTGGCTTCATATCGCTCGTAACCACGCCGATTATCGCCTGGTATGGAATTCGACTATTCGTCGGAGATGACGCCGATATGTCGCTGCCAATCTTGCCGACGGTTATGCAGATTTTCGTGGTGATGTTGGTACCCCTGACCATCGGGATGTTCGTGCGAACCAGATGGCCCGATATGGTTGCTCGCAACACTCAGAAGATTCGCATGCTATGTACCGTTCTGATGTTGTTGGCAATACTCATCGTCGTCGTACTTTCCTGGACAACACTTACCGGCCATTTCGCCCAGTTTGCCTTGGCGGGTCTGGTTTTCGTTGGCGCGACGCTGTTGATCAGTTGGTTCTACGGCGGCATCATTGGACTCGACGAATCGTCACGATTCACCATGATGGTCGAAATTTCCATCCGAAATCCGGTGATTGCCAGCCTGATCGCGATTACCTTGTTGGATCGACCGGAGTTCGCTCTGTTCTCTGCAGTCTATGCCGCACCGGCCGCCGTCATCATTCTGGCCCTCGGGATTATTAGGGCCCGCCGGAACAAGCGGAAGCCAAATGTTGGATCGGATTCCTTGAACACTTGCGCGCCGGACGACCTGACACAATGAGCAAATTCACCGTCATCCGGACGAACCACACAGGGATTACTGTGTCGGACATGGAGTCGACGCTCGACTTTTTTCGTGATGTGTTGTGTATGAATACGAGCGAGATTGTCGAACACAAGAGTGAAATGGTCGAACGACTGACCGGTGTGCCCGGTGCCCAAATCCGAATTGCGTTCGTCGATCTGCCGGGTCATCAGATCGAACTGATTCAGTACTTAAATCCGACCGATACATTGACGTCCGAACTTCGACACTGTGACGCTGGGGCATTTCACATAGCGCTGGAAGTAGATGATATTGAGGCGGCGACAGACGCCGCCGAATCCGCTGGTTATGTTGCTTTGGGCGAACCACAAATTGTTCCGGAGGGGCCGCGCAAGGGCAATCGAAACGTCTATCTCCGCAATTCCGACGGCATCGTTATCGAGTTCCAGATGTCCGCACGTCGTAGCAATACCAAATCGAATCTTTCAGGTTAGGAAACTTAATGCGAATTACAATGCTTGGAACCAGCGCCGCCGTCCCTGATCCCGATCGGGGGGGCTCAGGAATACTTCTGTCTGTGCGCGACAGACATTACTTGTTTGACTGCGGCGCCAATACGACTCGTTCCATGATCAAATCGCACATCAATCCCACGCAAGTGGACACTGTGTTTCTTTCTCATTTGCACTTCGATCACATCGTTGATTTTCCATACTTCGTACTTGCGTCCTGGATCTGCGACCGGGAGAAAGCGCCTGTCGTTGTCGGACCGCCCGGCACCCAAAATTTCGTCAATCATCTATTCGAGGGTGGTGCTTTTGCGAAAGACATTGAAGCTCGCGTGCAATACCCGAGGCGCCAGAACACAGAAGTACTCAAACCTGATGTTCGAGAGTGCGAACCCGGCATCGTGTTTGAGGACGAATTTGTGAAGGTTACTGCTTGTTATGTGGAACACATCCCGCTCGAAGTATCGCCTTGTTTCGGTTTGCGGATGGATACTGTCGATGGCGAATCTGTTTCGTTTAGCGGTGATACCGCACCGTGTGACCGCTTCATCGAAATGTCAAAAGACGTTGACGTGATGATTCACGAGTGCACGTTTCCAGAAAGCGCCATCGAGTTTCGCAAAAAAGCAAATATTGGAACGTGGGCGCACACAAGCCCAAAACAACTCGGTGAGATCGCAAAAGCGGCCAACGCAAAAAGGCTCGTCGCGACCCACTTTGCGAGTTATGACACAACGAACCCTGTTTTGCGCGACATCATGAGCCCGCACATGCCCGTGGAGATCATGGGGCCGGCGTTGCTCGACGAGGTTGCTGCCGATATCCAGCGCACTTACAAGGGCGATCTGCGTCTCGCGCACGACCAAATGCGAATCGACTTATAGAAGATGGCAGCAGCTCGGAAGCTATGCTGCTCCAGTAATTGTCGAACGATTGAAGGAAATGTAAGCCACAAATTTTAAAAGGGGAAAAACGTGATTAATATATTCAAACATTGCCTGACCATTGGCGCTGCCATTGTTCTGTTCGTACCACTTGTACACGCTCAATCTATTGAAGAGATTGTCGTTACTGCGCAGAAGCGCGCCGAGTCGTTACAAGACGTGCCAATTGCAATGGATGCATTCTCCGGGGACGAACTCGGCCGCGTCGGCGTGCAGAGTGCGGAAGACGTGCTCCGACTGATGCCGAATGCCGGCACGCTTCCACAAGGGGGTTCGAAACAGAACTTTTTTATTCGTGGCGTTGGCACTGCCGATTTTCATCTGAATGTCGTCGGCGCTGTAGGTGCGTATTTAGATGACTCCGCGCTTAATTCACCGTTCGCCATTTCGTTTAGCACCTTCGACATGGAGCGGGTCGAGGTATTACGCGGCCCACAAAATACACTGTTCGGACGAAACACCACCGGCGGCGCTGTCAATTACATTAGCCGACGACCAGATCCGAATGCGGGCACCAACGGCTACATTAAGGCGGGCATTGGTCGATTTAGCCAATTCGATATCGAGGGCGGTTTGGGATTTGCGGTATCCGAGACGGCCGCCTTTCGAGTTTCCGCGACCTCGAATACACGCGACGGAGTATTCAAAAACATGACACTGGGTCAAGATGTTGGTGAGACCGATCGCATGGCGGCGCGCGCACATTTTCTCTGGCAACCGAGCGACAACTGGGAGGTCTTGGTGACGGCGCGTACTGGGCGCAGCGACGGCGATCCGATGCCTTTCAAGAACGTGGGCACGCTGGACCCGAACGATCTTACGCAACCATGTTCGGTACCTTTAGACTCCATCATTCCGCAAAACAATCCCAACTGCGCGGATAGCACCGGATTCGTTCATCAATACAGCGAATGGGAGCAAGTATTCGGCAATGTTAGACACCATGAGGACGTCGAAACATCCGGTGGTACGCTTAAGATCGACTGGTCGCCGGGGCCCTTTTCAGTTACCTCCATAACCTCGGTCGACAACCTCGACGTTGAGTACATCGAAGACTCTGACGCCGCACCAACTTTAGCATTCAACTTTCACCAGAACGGTGCGTACGAACAATGGTCGCAAGAATTGCGCGTCACATCGGATGACGATGCCAGCGTGAGGTGGATAGGAGGGGCGTACTATTTTTCAGAGGACGCGAACTTTGGTACCACTGTGCGACGTACGCCGGCCCCGCTGGCACCATCTGGGACCGATTTTTTCAACATCATTCCTAACACCATCGTCAACCAAGAAAATACGGCCTTGTCTTTGTTCGGTCAGGCGGAATTCGATGTTGCGGACGATTGGACGTTGACGGTTGGTTACCGGTGGACTAATGAGGAAAAGGTTGGCGCCAACATGCCGTCAGTGCGTTGCGCTGGTCCCAATGGTGGACCGCCATTCTGCCCCTCCTTGTCAGATGATACGTTCTTGCCAAGTTCCCTGGTTGCAACTCTGCCAGCCGTGGCTACTTTGCCCACGGAAGTGCTCAACGGAGATTGGAACGAGTGGGGCGCACGCGTATCACTCGATTGGCAGATGTCCGACGAGGTGCTTCTGTATGGCAGTGTCTCGCGTGGCTTCAAGGGCGGCGGATTTGCTTTGGCCGCGTTACAAGCATTGCTTGGCAATGCCGCCAGGAGCGTAGAACCCGAAACGCTTCTTGCCTATGAGTTTGGAATGAAGTCGGATTGGCGCGATGGTGCCCTGCGTTTCAATGCATCTGTGTTTGCATACGATTGGGAGAATTACCAGTCGTTTCAACCTCTAGTCGATCCTGTAAGCGGTATCGCGGTTCCACTATTGCTGAATGTTCCGGAAACCAGTCTTGTCGGCGCTGAGGCGGAGCTCACTTGGGTACCTGCGGAGAGCTGGTATCTGCAAGCAGGGCTCGGATTGCTTAATGGTGAAATCGATGACGCGGGAAACATTGCTGGCGTGAGCAACGGCAACGATCTCGTGCATACGCCTGACCTCACATTTACCGGGCTCGTACGTAAGGAAATCCAGGTCGGGTCGAATCTATTGGCGCTGCAAACCAATGTGCGCTTCCAGGATGACGTTACCTATGATCTTGGCAACGCCGCCAATCTTAGTCAGGAGGGGTATTGGAATGTCAATGCGCGCGCCAGCTACGAGTTTGGTAGCGAAAGGAAGTACGAGGTCAGTTTTTGGGGCGAGAATCTGACTGGCGAAGAGTACTGTGTCGGCATGACAAGCCTTGCTGGTCTGACCGAGTCCAACATCTGTTTGCCAAGCTTGTCTGAACCGACCTACGGGATCACAGCGGCTTTGAATTTTGACTGATGCTAGTTTAGCCGTAACCGACACTGATTGAGGCGAGGCTGGTTCAGCCTGATCGCAATCAACGTCGGTTGCTTACGGCTGAATCGCTTCGTCGCCGACGCTACGGCTCGGGAGTACCGGTCTCTTATTTGTTAACAATTTTTTTCTACGTACATATTGGTTTTCGTCGTGGGAAATAAAGATTTGAACTGCGAGAAAGGGTCAGAACTTGCCGTTCGCGATCCCAATGCTTCATTTTTCGGCCAACTGTACTTTCTGTCAGTACATGTTGATCGCTAACCCGCTGCCATCAAGGTCATCATCAATCACGATTCGATGCTCTGACATCTCAACTACGTTCTGCTTGATCCACTCTGCGGCCCGTTTTTGCTTGGTCGGCGTACAGATAGAGTTGCTGCCGGAGTAACCTAGCCCACGTTCCACACAGTCCTTCCACATTCCTCTTTGCTGTAAGTGCGTCGCCGAAGCTTCGGCCTCGGCCGGATCGAGTTTCCGGAAATAGTAGTGGAGTTTGACACTCTTAAGTGCGGGTACAGCCAGGTC
>JABIUH010000458.1 GCA_018701055.1 Woeseia sp.
GTGGGTGTTGTGTCCTACCTGCTGATCGGCTTTTGGTTCAAGCGAGAAACCGCGATCTTCGCGAACCTCAAAGCGTTTCTTGTCAACCGAGTCGGCGACTTCGGATTCATTCTAGGCATTGCGGGTGTCGTGATGTTTACGAACTCATTGGACTACGCGACAGTGTTTGCCAATGCAGATTCGATTGCCGCGCAGTCGATAAGTGTCATGCCAGGCAACCCCTGGAATGCCATGACCGTGATCTGCATTCTGCTGTTCATCGGCGCCATGGGTAAATCAGCACAAGCGCCGTTGCATGTGTGGCTTCCAGATTCGATGGAAGGTCCAACGCCAATTTCCGCATTAATTCACGCCGCGACAATGGTGACAGCGGGTATTTTCATGGTCGCGCGAATGTCGCCACTGTTCGAGCTGTCTGAAACTGCATTGGCCGTCGTCCTGACTATAGGCGCGATCACTGCATTCTTTATGGGCTTGTTGGGAATTATTCAGAACGACATCAAGCGGGTAGTTGCCTATTCGACTTTGTCGCAGCTTGGTTATATGACCGTCGCGTTAGGTGTGTCGGCGTACAGCGCCGCGATTTTTCACCTGATGACACACGCATTCTTTAAGGCGCTTTTGTTCCTCGGGGCTGGCTCAGTGATCATCGCAATGCATCACGAGCAGGACATCCGCAAGATGGGCGGGCTGCGAAAGTACCTGCCGATTACCTATTGGACGGCGTTGATCGGCACGTTAGCGTTAATAGGTTTCCCTGGCACATCGGGCTTTTTCTCAAAGGATGCTTTGATTGAAGCGGTCAAAGAGTCGCATTGGCACGGGCAGGGCGCTGTTTATTGGATTGCCTACCTCAGCGTAGTGCTGGGAGTCTTTGTAACCGCACTTTATTCATTCCGCATGTTCTTCATGGTTTTCCATGGGGAAGAACGCATGGACAAGAAAACGAAATCTCACCTGCGGGAATCGCCATGGGTTGTCACTGTACCGCTGGTTCTTCTGGCGATACCCTCCGCGATAATCGGCTGGTTTACGATCGAGCCAATACTATTCGGTGGCTTCTTCGGCGATGCGATTCATGTCACGACCGAACATGACGTACTCACACGCCTTGGTGCGACGTTCCATGGCAGTTGGGAATTTATTCTTCATGCAATGACGGCAGGCCCCGCAGTCTACCTTGCGTTGGCGGGTGCCATCACCGCATGGTTCTTGTACCTGAAACGACCCGATATCCCTGCGGCAATCGGCGCGCGAACAGCGGGTCTCTACAATGTGCTCGAACGAAAATACTACTTCGATGATCTTTACATTAAAGGTTTCGCCGCAGGCGGCAGGAAGATCGGGCAGTTCCTCTGGGAAAAAGGTGACGAGCTAATAATTGACGGCATTCTGGTCAATGGTACGGCTAACTCCATCGCGAAATTCTCCACAGTGCTGCGACGCATTCAGACGGGTTACTTGTATCACTACGCATTCGCCATGTTCATCGGCATGACGTTGATCCTTGCCTGGTTGTTGTGGGCATGATGCAGAACATTCTAAGCATATTGATCTGGTTGCCCATCATTGGTGGCGTAGGCGTGCTTGTGCTTGGCGATGGAGGCGATGCCACATCGGCTCGGGCAGGGCAGATGCGTTGGCTGACGCTCATCGTGTCGGTCCTCACGTTTGTATTGTGTATACCGTTCTATGCCGCGTTCGATAACACAACGGCTGCGATGCAGTTCGTAGAACGCATGCCGTGGATTGCTGCGTTTAACGTTGACTACTATCTTGGCGTTGACGGTATTTCGGCGCCGCTAATATTACTGACGACATTCATAACGCCGTTAGTCGTGATCTCAGGTTGGGATTCGATTTCGAATCGCCCGGCACAATATTTTGCCGCGTTCCTGATTCTCGAAGGGCTAATGATCGGCGTCTTTTGTGCGCTCGACGGTGTGTTGTTTTACGTGTTGTGGGAAGCAATGTTGGTGCCGATGTTCCTGATTATTGGTATCTGGGGTGGCGAGCGACGTGTTTACGCCACGCTCAAGTTCTTCCTGTATACGTTCTTAGGCTCAGTGTTGATGTTGGTGGCGTTTGTCTACCTCTACAACAAGACGGGCAGCTTCGACTTCTTCAGCTTCATGGAATTGCCGCTAACGCTCAAAGAACAACAGCTGATATTTATCGCTTTCTTATTAGCCTTCGCGGTGAAAGTACCCATGTGGCCGGTCCATACCTGGCTCCCAGACGCTCATGTTGAAGCGCCAACGGGCGGTTCAGTTATTTTGGCCGCGATCATGTTGAAGATGGGCGGCTACGGTTTTATACGCCTTTCGTTACCGATACTGCCTGATGGCAGCGCCTATTTTGCGGACATGATGATTGCGTTATCGCTTATTGGGGTGGTGTACATCGGGTTCGTCGCGCTGATGCAAAAAGACATGAAGAAGCTCATTGCGTATTCATCGATCGCACACATGGGTTTCGTGACGCTTGGCTTTTTCCTCGTCTGGTCCATATCGAGTAGCAGTGGGGCAGAGTTAGGCATGACGGGTGGCATCGTGCAGATGGTTTCGCATGGTTTGGTGTCAGGCGCGATGTTCCTTTGTGTTGGTGTGCTCTATGACCGTGTCCATAGCCGACAAATTGCAGACTACGGTGGGGTCGCGAATACCATGCCGAAATTTGCGGGCTTCATGGTGCTGTTTGCTTTGGCCAATGCGGGCCTTCCAGGAACCTCCGGATTTGTCGGTGAGTTCATGGTGATCCTGGCGAGCTTTAAAGCTAATTTCTGGTATGCGTTTCTTGCTGCGAGCACCTTGATTCTGGGTGCCGCGTACACGTTGTGGATGATCAAGCGTGTGCTTTATGGAGAGGTCGCGAATAAGAATGTCGCGGACCTTGTCGATCTTCAGCCACGAGAATTCTTAGTGCTCGGAATTTTGGCCGTTTCAGTCTTGCTGGTCGGTCTTTGGCCGGCCCCTTTGATCGACATGATGTCGGTCACCGTGCAGGAACTTTTGGTGCATGTCAGTCAGTCCCGACTGGCTGGCTTATAGGGTGTTCGCATAATGTTTGGTCAATTCTCACCCGCGACGCCAGAAATCATGCTGTTGATTTTGCTATGCGTGATATTGATCGTCGACCTTTTCGTCGAGGATGAAAGACGCGCTGCTACCTTCTGGCTCACTATTGCATCCTTGGTGATCACGGCGTGGTCCGTCATTGCGAGCGTGCCTGATGGCCGTACTCTGCTCTTTGATGGAAGTTACGTCAGCGATGGCTTGTCGCAGGTTTTGAAACTCGGGGTCATTGGTACTGTTGGCGTCGGCTTCCTTTATTCGCGGGACTATCTCCGTCAAACCGGGCTGATGAAGGGCGAGTACTATTTGCTCGGCTTATTCGGCTTGTTGGGCATGATGATCATGATCTCGGCCAACAGTTTGCTGACGATGTATTTAGGTCTTGAAACACTTTCATTGTCACTCTATGCATTGGTTGCCTTTGATCGTAATTCAGCGGAATCCGCTGAATCTGCAATGAAGTACTTCGTGTTGGGTGCGATCGCATCCGGTTCGTTGTTGTACGGAATTTCCTGGGTCTATGGCATGACCGGTAGTTTGCAATTTGATCATATTGCGGCCGCCGTCGAGGCAGACGACATCAATAACATGCCGCTGCTATTTGGCATGGCATTCATGATCGTCGGCATCGCATTCAAATTCGGCGCGGTCCCGTTCCACATGTGGTTACCTGACGTGTATCAGGGCGCGCGCACGCCGGTGACGCTCTACATTGCGTCGGCGCCAAAACTCGCGGCATTGGCACTGATACTTCGCGTGCTGGTCGATGGGCTTGGGGACCTGCATTTGGCATGGCAGGGCATGATCATGGTCGTCGCGGTGCTGTCATTGATTGTCGGCAACGTAGTCGCAATCGCACAGACCAACATAAAGCGGATGCTGGGCTATTCTGCGATCGCCCACGTTGGCTTTATCTTGCTTGCCGTATTCACGGGAACGGAAGAGGGCTACGCAGCAGCACTGTTCTACACGCTGACATACGTCGTCATGGCGGCCGGCGCATTTGGCATCGTTATCTTGTTGAGTCGCGAAGGCTTCGAGGCTGAAAACCTGGTCGACTTCAAGGGTCTGAATACCCGCAGTCCGTGGTTTGCATTGATGATGTTGTTTTTCATGTTCGGCATGGCCGGTGTGCCACCGTGGGTGGGTTTCTTCGCGAAGCTGAATGTGATCAGTGTGGTTCTCGATGCTGGCTTCCCGATTTTGGCAATCATTATGGTTTTGGCATCTGTAGTGGGCGCGTTCTACTACCTGCGGGTCATTTGGCACATGTATTTCGACTCCGCTGAAGACCGTTCGGTATTTCAGGCGAATCTCGATACCAAAGTTGTGCTGAGTCTGAATGGCGTAGCGGTGCTGGTTTTAGGCATTATTCCAGGGTGGTTGCTGACCGTGTGTATTAATGTAATGCGGACTGTAAATTAGAATCCTCTGATTGCCGGAAACGGCTTGTCAATCAACCTTCAAGTGCGTAACATCGCGCTCCACTGATGCGGGGTGGAGCAGTCTGGCAGCTCGTCGGGCTCATAACCCGAAGGTCGTAGGTTCAAATCCTACCCCCGCTACCAAGTTTTGGCTGTTTATAGACAGCCGTCCAGAAAGCCTCGTTTCGACGAGGTTTTTTGCGTTTGGGGCCGGGTGCGCCCATAGCACTCCGTCAACAGGTTTTGAAGTGGACCCCAATGGTTGGACAGCGTGGCAGCGTTTTTAAGGTGGAATCCGACATTGTTGTTAGGCTGCCAGTGA
>JABIUH010000511.1 GCA_018701055.1 Woeseia sp.
ACCTTCGAACGTAGTTAAACGACAGCGTGTTTGTTCAGGCTAAGGCTAAGGCTGGGACTTAGGGGGCCTATGCCTCCAATGCGGACTTGGAAAATTTTGAGAAATTGTAGTATCGCGATCAGATTTCCGGTGGGTTATGTTAAGCGAGTGTCGCAATTTGCCTGACAGTTTGGTCCAACACTGACAGTTTTTGCCAACTTCGCGTGCTCTATCTTACTCGTGAAATTTCTTAAAATATGTTTAAAAACAAGTAGTTGCTTGTGAATTATGTTGTCGTTGCAGAACTGGCATGGGGATTGCATTTTTATAAGCAGAAGCTAAGAGATTCGCTTGGGCAAAACGACACGGAGATTCATGACCATGAGTACACACTTGATACAGGATTGGACGAGTTCGGATGTTCCGATGAAGTATGGGGCATCACAGAGCGTCCAATACAAGGTCTACAAAAAGGGTACGCGGCTTTACCAAGAGATCCGCGATATAGATGATCGAGAGATACATACCTTGGAATTGCCACAGGGCATCGCGCTTGAGAAAAGTAGCTATGAGGTTCTGTTGCGGTATGTATTAGTTGACGTAGTAAATTCCTGAGCACTACTCCAAAATTATCGGGAAGGGACGGAAAGGGCCAAGGACGGCCCTTTCTTTTTGCCTGAATTATTTGTGTCTGCGGTGCGCTATTCCACTCGCATCGAGTAATTGCTGTGCACCAGCACGCGTGTTGCGACCTCAGATGAGTCCTCGAATTCAAACTTCCATTGCTCACGTTGTTCGTCGTCATCGCTTAGCCTGACGAACGTATTGCCTTCTACATGTTCAAGTCTGATCGTCGCGTCCTTTAAACTATTGCTGGGTACATTAATCACGGCCAGCTTGTCGCCCCATTGTCGTACTGCATATTCGCCGCCCCACGGTCTGCTTTCGTAGTTACCCGCATAAGCCGAAAAATCTGGAAGCGCGTCCTCATTTGGCGTAGCCGCTTTCTGTAGCGCCGGCCCGATAATGTTGAGTATGTTTACCGCGATGTTTCCTGCAGGGCCGTCGCCCGCATTCGTCAGAACGATTGCGGCCGTTTTCTCGCTAGGAACCATGGTGAAGCTGGTGATGTAGCCGGGACAGCCACCACCGTGACTGACCAGCGTTTTGTCAGCATCGCGGCGGACGTTGAAGCCTAACCCCCAGGTAAGCTCCCAATCCGGATCGACCCAATGGACGCGCTGCATCTCTCGTAAGGTATTCGCTGCAAGAACTTCGTTGCCGCCATTTTCCAGGAGTCGAAATTGCCAGCTCGCAAATTCGGCAAGGTCATTTACCGATGACGTAAAGCCGGCCGCCGCGGTAATGCCGCGAGTGAAAAAAGGATTAACGGGATCTCTTTTGAGGTCCCGTTGCAGGCCGTGATAGCCAATTGCCAACGATTCTCCATAGAGGTCTTCCGGGAAGAACGTGTACGTCTCGTCCAATTGCAGTGGGCTTAGAATCTTGTCGCGAATGTAAGTATCGTAGTCCTGCCCTGAGCGCTCCCGAATGATCTCTCCTGCCAGACTCCAGGCGAGATTGGAATACTGAAAATACTTTTGCGCTGGATAAAGTGTGCTCTGCGACTTTAATCGCTCAATCATTTGACTGCGTGTCGGGAACGGAAAGTCTGGGTCGGTCCAATAGGCAAAATCCGACTCGCGGGGCAGGCCTGACGCGTGGGTCAGTAGCCCTTCGATAGTAATGGGGCCGCTCTGCGCATGACTTTGGTCGATCTCAAACCAGTCAAGGTGATCACCCACTGAATCCCTCAGTTCGAGTTGATCGTTATCGCGCAGCTGCATAATTCCGATGGCGGTAAACAATTTGCTAATACTACAAATGCTATACAGCGTATCCGAGTCAGCAGGTCGTTTGGTCGCGAGATTTGCGTGGCCGTAGTTACCCGTCCATAGAAGATCCTGATCGTGGACAATGCCAACGGAAACGCCCGGTATGCGTTCGAAAAGTTGTTTGCTCTCTATCCACGCATCAACAATTGCCAACGCACCTACGACATCAGGATGTGCGAGCAATTCCTCGGTCGTTGGAGAATCGGAATCTGCTGCGGATAACGCAGGTGTGCCGATGAGAAGTGTCAGAATAAGCGCAATTATTCGAATGGCCATGAAACGTAGCCTCTGTTTAAAGTCGGGAATGAACAGTATAGTCTTTTCGCTAAATCACGATCGTCGCTTAATTGAGAAATGTTATGAATCGAATGGTATTTGCAGTGTTTTTGATGCTGCCTGCATTGTCGCTCGCACAAGCTCCGGTGGAATACGATGTCTCATTCGAGAATGCCGCACATCATGAGGCACGCATTACGGTGACGTGGACGGACATCGGAACAGATCCTCTACAAGTGCGTATGAGTCGATCTTCACCGGGCCGTTACGCGTTACATGAGTTTGCGAAAAACGTATATCAAGTTTGGGTTGTCAACGGGAATGGAGTGCAACTCGAGTTCACAAGACCTAATCCCTATCAATGGGACATTGCCGATCATGATGGAACGGTTTCTATAACGTACACATTGTATGCCGATAGAGCGGGCGGCACGTACTCCGGAATTGATCTTACGCATGCGCATCTCAATATGCCCGCAACATTCATGTGGGCGCGAGGATTGGCTGAGAGACCTATCAGTATTTCGTTCAGCCCTGCGGTGGATGACTGGAAGGTTGCGACACAACTAGAGCCAACCGACGATCAGTACTTGTTCACCGCACCAAACTTGCAATACTTTTTGGATAGTCCGACCGAACTTAGCAATTTCACTGAACGGACTTGGTCCGTTGAAGCTAACGGTCGATCCGCGACATTTCGTTTGGCGCTGCACCACGACGGAACGGAAGACGATGCTGATAAATATTTGGATATGGCCAAAAACGTAGTTGCGGCGCAGATTGATATTTTCGGAGAGATACCGGAGTTTGACTATGGCACGTATACGTTTATTGCGGACTATCTGCCCTATGTCGCTGGTGACGGCATGGAGCATCGAAATTCCACTATTTTGGCGAATACAGAGTCTTTGCTCGCGAATGATTTCAGCCAGCTGGGGACGTTGTCGCATGAATTCATACACGCGTGGAACGTTGAAAGAATTCGACCCACGAGTCTCGAGCCATTTAATTTCGAGCAGGCAAATATGTCTGCCAATCTTTGGTTCGCCGAAGGCTTCACATCGTACTACGGCAATCTTGCCATTCGTCGTGCGGGCGAATCGACTACGCAGAAATACATAAACTCACTCGCTGGATCGATCAACACCGTTAGTTTTTCGTCGGGTCGCAATTTTGCATCGGCGCCAGAGATGAGCATGCAAGCACTCTTTGTTGATGCAGCATCCGCTATTGATCCAACAAACTTCGACAATACTTTTGTGTCCTATTACACCTACGGATCGGCTCTTGGTCTTGCGCTCGACTTATCACTGCGAGCGAAATTCGATGGTGTTTCGCTCGATACATTCATGCGACATGTGTGGCAAGTTCATGGCAAGAACGAAACGCCATATACTAACGAAGACCTGCAAACACGCTTAGCGGAAGTTACCGACAATCGAAAATTTGCCGATGACTTTTTTGATCGTTATGTTCACGGACAACAGTTACCGGATTACGAAGCGCTGCTCGAGAACGCCGGCGTTTTGATGCGACAGATGGATACGACCAGTGCGTACGCGGGGGCGCTTACGCTCGAGTTCGATGGGAAAGAGGCGCTTATCGCAGAAAATACGATCATTGGTAGCCCGCTCTATATGGCAGGGCTTGACCGGGGCGATCGCATTGTTGCTATTGATCGACTGAAAATTACGAGTCAGGGGCGCTGGAAATCCGCGCTCGGGCGTTACGAGCCCGGTGACACGGCAACCATTGCTTATGAGCAACGAGGTGTTGCAAGGACGGCCACTATTAAATTTAAGGCCGATCCGCAAGTTGAAGTGCTCACTTACGAATCGGCCGATCTGCCGGTTAGCGGTACCCAATTAGCTTTTCGTACCGCATGGTTAGGCGTTGACGAGAACGAGTAGCTTATTCTGTCGCCGCTATGTCGATAATCGTGTACCACAGGAATTGCACGAGCTGCTTAACGGAATCTTCTGATACGCGTTCATTATCACCATGTGCGCCGTTGCCGCTGTTGATCTCGTCAATCGAGCGAGTTGCACCGATACCATAGGACGGCACGCCCTTCGCACGAATTTGTGCCATGTCGGTTGCGCCCGTTGACATGCTAGGCAAGACCAGTGCATCGGGATACATCTGGTTAGCGGTACGTTCTAACGACTGAAACATTTCGTTGTCGATCGGTGAAGGTGGCGCTTCCGGACGATAAATCGGCTCCGGAACAACCTCAACGTTCGGATCATCAATGAGGTCTCGAAGTTGGTCGTAAAACGCGTCGACATCCTCGTCCGGCAACATGCGGATATCAAGGATTGCAGATGCTTCAGACGGAATAACGTTTCTGCGAAACCCGCCGTCGATTACAGTCGGTACGACCGATGTACGCAGTACAGAATAGTGGAACGGGTAGGTCTCTAGAAAATGCTGTTGAATCGCATCAGTCTCTTCCGGATTTTCTATGTTTCGATATCGCCATGCGTCTTCCGGCTCAGAAATGGTCGCAAGCCTCTCAAAGTACGCACGTGAAACCGGGTTAAGGCGCATTTCGGTTTTCCACGAGCCCGCTTTGGCAACTGCTTTTGCTAATGCCGTCACTGCATTGTCCATGCGCGGAACTGAGCCGTGACCGGCTGTGCCGCGAGCAACCAAGGTTGCGCGTCGAGGCTTCTTCTCGGTTGATTGAATACCAACCACCGATACGCCATTTTCCGCAAGAATGTTGCTGCCGCCTTCTGCGAGACAGAATTCAGCTTCAATCTTGTCCCAGTGGTGCTCAACCATGTAGTTAACACCAACTTCGGGCGTGCCTTCCTCACCGGACTCCGCGAGAAAGATGATGTCTCGATCTAAATCTACGCCATAACGCTTCAGCATTTTCATCAGCATAATTGCGGCGGTCACGTTGTCTTTGTCGTCCAGCGTGCCGCGTCCGTAAATCCAACCATCTTTGCGCAGGCCGCCAAAGGGGTCTTCGTCCCAACGCTCGGCCTGGACACCAACGACGTCCGTGTGTCCCATAATTAGGATGGGACGCTTGGAACCATTGCCTTTGATTCTGGCGACCAGGTTTGCGCGGTCAGGATCGAGCGCAAAAAGCTCTGAGTCGATACCCTCGGCGGCTAGGGCGGCTTTAACGTAGTTTGCAGCCTCAGTTTCGTTGCCTGGCGGATTAGAGGTGTCGATTTGGATTAAATCAATCAGGTGGTTGATTGATTCTTCGCCTACTTCGTCCCAGTCAACCAGATAACGATCCTGGCCAAACGACATCAGGGGAAGGGTCAGAAGAAAAGCGATAATCACTTTGCGCATTGTTGGCTCCGAGAGTTGTTGGTCAGCCCACAGTTTACCTGAATCTTTAAGATATGAAATTGCCACAGGCAACCTGCTAGTCTTACTTGTTGCGATTTTTGGGGAGAACGACGGTGCGGAAGACAATTTTCTTGTTGGTTTGTATAGCGACAACGACGGGAATTCAACTAGCTCAAGCTTCAGGCGATGAGGTAAGCAAACCGATTCCAGAGGCTACTCGTTTTATCACTGAGCATCGTGCGATGTTCAATGGCAAGTCCCTGGAGTACACCGCTACCGCCGGTGAGACCTATATTAGTGACGAAAAAGGTGAACCTAAAGCGAGCATTTTCACGTTTGCATACGTGAAGAAGAATGTAAGTGCGAACGAGGTGAGGCCGGTTACTTTTGTATGGAATGGTGGGCCGGGTTCTGCGTCGGTATGGCTACACATGGGTACCTTTGGTCCAACGCGGGTCTCGGTCCCAAGTGATGCCGGCCACGCTGGCCTGCCGCCTTATCCAACAGTGGAGGCAACGGAGACAATTCTTGATGTCACAGATTTGGTTTTTGTCGATCCTGTAGGTACTGGTTTTTCGCGCCCGCTCGGGGGACATGAAGGAAAAGAATTCTGGGGTCTGAACGAAGATGCAGAATCGCTGGCCGAATTTATTCGCACGTGGGTAACCGAAAACGGACGCTGGAATTCACCGCGATTCCTTCTGGGTGAAAGCTACGGGACGACGCGCGGCGCAGTTATCGCGAAAATAATGGAAGGCGACTTCCTGATGAGCTTAAACGGCATAATTTTTGTGTCACAGGCGCTCGACTATCAGGGGTCGAGTCCATATATTCGCGACAATATTATTGCGCATATAACGTATTTGCCGACGATGTCCGCGGCCGCATGGTATCACAACAAGGTTAATCCTAGACCAGAATCACTCGAAGCGTTTCTAGAAGACTCGCGTGCCTTCGCGACGGATGAATTGTTACCGGCGCTGTTCAAGGGCAACACAATTGACGCTGCAACCCGCGAACAGGTACGGGATCGACTCGCGTATTTTACGGGACTTAGCCCGGAATACGTTGAACGTGCGAACTTGCGCGTACAAGGACGTCGATTTGCAAAGGAGTTGTTACGCGAAGAGGGGTTGGCAATTGGACTTCTGGATGCACGTTATACATCTGATGATATCGACGACCTTGATTCTGACCCGGCTGGTGATGCCGCGAACTACGCGATTTCATCTGCGTTCAACGCGACGTTTATGAACTACATTCGTAACGACCTTAACGTCGATTGGGACAGGACATACCTTACTTCAGGTGACGCTGAACTCAGTGACCAGTGGCGTTATCGCACGGTGGCTGACGGAAAATCTTATGAGCCGATGTTTGTGAACACCGCACGAGATCTTTCGGTCGCTTTGAGGACCAATCCATCGTTAAAAGTGATGGTTGCGTCTGGGTACTATGATTTGGTGACGCCATTTTTTGATGCGGAATACACTATGAATCGTCACGATATTCGTGCCGATCAGATTGAGTACACCTACTATGGTGGCGGGCATATGATGTACGTCAACGAACCGGCTCGGCTTCAATTGTTGCATGACACGCGTGCCTTCATTCAGCAACAAATTGGCGAGTAAAAGCCAATGACTGTACGAAAAAAGGTTGCGATTGAGACGGACGTTGCGCAGGGAATGCATTATATCGACCCAGCCAGCGGCAGCGTGGTGCCGCCAATCATGCCGTCAACGACATTTGCTCGCGATGAAAACTATGCGTTGATGTCGGCGGGTAACGCTTACAGTCGTGATGACAACCCGAGCTTCAGAACCGCGGAGGCGATGTTGACTCGTCTCGAAGGTGGCGCTGATTCGATGCTGTTTAGTTCGGGCATGTCAGCTGCAGCCGCGGTG
>JABIUH010000141.1 GCA_018701055.1 Woeseia sp.
AGCCCATCGAGGCCAGCTCCGATTTACCTCCGTTTGTATTAAGCATCAACGCAGCCGGAGAGTTCTTTTTGAATGTCGGCGACAATGAGGATGAGGCGCTGGGCAGTCAAGAAATCGTTGCCCAAACTCGGCGAGTGATAAGTGCTAGTCCCGAGACGTCCGTGCTGGTTAAGGCAGACCGTTCTGTTGCCTATGGCATCGTGGTTGGCGGAATGGTCATGTTGCAACAGGGGGGCGCTGAAAACGTAGGCTTTGTGACCGACCCGCTCGATAGTTATCCAGTGCCGGAAGTGGAAACCGAATAGGTTTAGGTTTGGACGTGATTCGCGACCAATACAATGTCATACCCGTCACCATGGCCGTGTTCGTTCACGCGGCGGTGGTCGGTAGTCTGTTGTTCGCATTTGATTTCACTGATCGCTCTTTCCCTGTTGTCCCACTGGCGATCCAGGCAACCTTGGTATCAGAGGGGGACACACGTCCGCTGCCAGAGCCAGTAGAGCAGCCAGAGCCGACCCCAATTGAAACACCGCCGCCTGATACCAGTGCAGCAGATCGTGCGCGCGAGGAAGAGGCCAAGCGGCAGACGGATTTACAGGCCGAGCAGGACCGGATCCGTTTGCAACAGGAAAAAGACCAGCAGCGTCGGGATCAGGAAAAGCGCGAGCGTAAAGCACGCGCTGAGGCGGAAGCGGACAAACAAAGAGCGTTGGCAGAGAAGAGACGCCTGGCGGATTTAGAGCGCCAGCGCCTTGATAATGAGCGCAAGCGACAGGAGGCGGAAGCGGCCGTGCGTCAACGTCAGCAGCAGGCAGAAATTGAAGCTGAGGAAAATCGACGCGTTGCAGAAGCGGCCAATGACATTCAACGGTGGCAATTCGCTATTCAGCAAAAGATTACGCGGAATTTCATTCTGCCAGCTTCAGCCCCGGCTTCGGGCCTTGAATGTGTGGTTCGGGTGCGCCAATTGCCCCGTGGCAGAGTAGTTGATGTGAATGTCGGTCGTTGTAACGGTGACGATGCGGTCAGGCGGGCCATTGAGGCCGCTGTGCACAAAGCTTCGCCACTTCCATCACCCGATAATTCAAATATTTTTGAACGGGACTTGCAGATCGTGTTCAAACCGACACAATAAGCATACATCTGGAAAGCTTGGACCAAAATCATGAAAGATTTTCTTGTCCGGTGGTTGATGATTCCCGTGTTGTTACTAACATTCGCGGGCGCAGCCTATGCGCAACTTGAAGTCATCATCACTGACTACGTGGGTAAACGGGCGCCTGTCGCCATTGTGCCGTTCGGTTGGGAAGGTGATACACCTTCTGCGCCGTTTGATATAGATAACGTCATTACCGAAGACCTGAAGCGTAGTGGGCGTTTTGCCCCGATCGCTGAGGGTGGCATGCTGCAGAAGCCGACCGAAAGGGTCGATCTCGATTTTGATGATTGGCGCATTTTGAAAGTTGATGCGGTAATCATCGGCAAAGTTGTGCAGACGGGCGCTAACGTATATAGCGTTCAGTTCCAGGCATTTGACGTCAATAGTCAGGAACAATTGATTGGCTATCGCATGCCAGCCAGTCGCGGCACCATGCGCCGTGTGGCGCATCGCGCGGCCGATATGATTTACGAGAAGCTAACCGGCATACCGGGCGTATTTGGCACCAAAGTGGCTTATGTGACCGCACGCGGCACAGGCGACGATCGCTTGTACACGCTGGTGGTCTCCGATACCGATGGTGAAAATCAATTTACCATAATGGAATCGACGGATCCCATCATGTCCCCTGCATGGTCGCCGGATAGCCGCGAGCTCGCTTACGTATCCTTCGAGGGCGACGCTGCAACTATTTATGTACAGACCTTGCGCAGCGGTAATCGAATCAAGGTATCCAGTCGGGCCGGCATCAATGGCGCACCGGCATTTTCTCCAGATGGTAGAAAGCTCGTCGTCACGCTTGGTGGGTTGGGCGGCAATCTCGACATCTATGTGTTGGATCTCGCGACCCGACAATTCAGCCGCCTGACGCGACACCGTGCAATCGATACAGAGGGTACTTGGGCGCCCGATGGGCGCAGCATTTATTTCACCTCTGATCGAAGCGGCGGCCCCCAAGTCTATCGAATTGAGGTAGGGGGCGGAACGGCAGAGCGCGTGACCTTTGAAGGTAGTTATAATGCCCGACCAAGGCTCTCGCCAGATGGGAAGAGAGTCGCGTTGGTGCATCTTGACCGTGGGAACTACCGTATTGGCGTGTTGGACCTTGATGATAAAGACTTGTTGATCGTGTCGAACGGCACCCAGGACGAGTCACCCAGTTTCGCGCCCAATAGCGATTCTATAATTTATGCGACCCGTGAAGGTCGAAATGGTGTTTTAGAGATGGTGTCGGCAGACGGCTTGTACCGACAACGGTTAGGATCTAGAGCTGGCGATATTCGCGAGCCGGTCTGGTCGCCATTTCCACGTTATTAGGACAAATTATATTGTAATAGTTTACATTGCATTAGTTTTGTAACTATTTGTTTGAAAAGTAATTTATTTCTCGATCGATTTCAACACAGGATATAGATATGAAATTTTCTCGGTTAATTGCACTTTGTTTGGTTGCACTTTTGGCGGCCGGTTGTGGTGGCAACACCATGCCTGATCCCGGTACAGACGACGGCACGATGATGGATGACGGCGATATGGCCGACACTGACGGTTTCGAAGACCGTGGACTGGGTGACGGCGAATTCTTGGATGAGTTTGATGACAGCGACGAGCTGACGATGGTCATCTATTTTGATTTTGATCAGTCGACACTGCGCGCTGATTATGCAGATCTTTTGCAACAACATGCGAGCAACCTTGCCAACGACAGTCGGTCACAGATTCGATTGGAAGGGCACGCTGATGAGCGCGGATCCCGTGAATACAATATCGGATTGGGTGAACAACGTTCGCAGGCCGTACGCAGTTTGTTGTTGATTCAAGGCGCATCTGCCGGTCAAATCTCGACGGTAAGCTTTGGTGAAGAACGAGCCGCTGCATTTGGAAGTGATGAAGAATCGTATGAACTGAATCGACGTGTTGAGATCAAATACGTTAACTAAGTTTTGCGGAATCATCATGACTAGATCATTTTTGGGCATTCCTTGTCTTGTTGTGGCGCTGTCACTTTCCGGCTGCGAGTTATTGCAGCCGCAGGCGCCACTGCAGGACCCACTCGAAATGCGCTTGGAAGAACTCGAGAGTCGTTTGGCGGCGCTCGAGCGCATACTGGCAAGCGGTAGTCTGATTGATCTCACCGTTCAACTGGATGAGTTGCAGCGGCAAACGGCGGGTTTACGCGGTCGCGCGGAATCGTTGGAGCACAACACCAATAGCACTCAGAATCGACAACGCGACCTTTATGTCGATCTTGATGACCGTATTCAGTATTTAGAACGCAATATGCAGCAGCCGAACCGTCAGCCAGCTCCGAATGGTGGTCCGCCGGCGGGGGCATTGCCAATCCCTGGCGGTAGTGATCGAGCCAACTATGAAGCCGCATTCGAGCTCTTGAAGGAGCAACGTTATGTGGACGCAGGTTCGGCGTTTCAACAGTTTCTGGCAGCGTTTCCGAACAGCCAGTTGGCCGACAATGCCCAGTATTGGTTGGCGGAGTCTTATTACGTTACGGGTCAATTCGACATTGCGTTGAGCGAATTTTTACTGGTAATTAATCGATATCCGCGCTCAAGGAAAATACCGGATGCCCTTTTGAAGGTTGGTTACAGCAATTACGAGTTGGATCGTTGGCCTGATGCTCGTCGCGCACTGCAAATGGTTCGCGATGATCATAGTGAATCCACTGCGGCTCGATTGGCGGTCCAACGCCTGCAGAGAATGACCGACGAAGGTCACTAAGGGCACCAATTTGGCGGTAATCGTTGTTATTTGTGCGGGGTTAGGTATTATCCCCGCGGCATTTTCCTCATCTCTTGATGAGACCCGAACTGGGGCGTTAGCTCAGCGGTAGAGCATTCGGCTTTTAACCGACCGGTCGTAGGTTCAATCCCTACACGCCCCACCAATACATCGCCGCCCCATCTTTGGGGCGGCGTTATTAAAATCAACGACTTAAGTTTCAGATTAAGTAGTCCTATTTGACCTCCGAGCCTCACCTAAGTCTCACCTAAGTCTCACCTAAGTCTCATTCTGGTGTGATTAGCTTGGTTTCTACCAGTTAATGGATTGCCAGATCAGCTTGCTTGCAAACGAGGAGGAGTCTTAAGGTCGGACATACCGTAAGCATGGTCAGTCCTTACCCTGAGTGCCCGCATCATAAATGGGCAATTCGACCAGAAATAAATCGAATGCCAAATGAACCTTCTTTTTGGATGCCGGGTGGGGGGCAAACTATGTTTGGGTGAATATAGTCACAACCCCTGGACTGCCCCGAGTTTCATAGGTAACGCCGAGCCTCAAAATGAGGCCTGTTCAAAGGCCTCTGGACTGACGCCGCCGATGTGGCTGTGGCGACGGGATTGATTGTAGAACATTTCGAT
>JABIUH010000070.1 GCA_018701055.1 Woeseia sp.
AGGGACGGCAATGCAAATTTTCGTATCGCCGCGCTATCTGGCGGTGCGCCATCGCCTACCCCGGCGCTGTCGTCGGGTGCGTTTCCATTTTCAGGCGCTGTATCGCTCATGCAGTTGATTATCCAGTCAGGTAAACTGCTGCTGAAAATAACAGTTCGCGAGCAGCTTGTTAACTAAAACTCACCATTGACCAAAGGCTCACCACGATGAATCGCAACTTTGCGCTCACTCTGACCGCCAAATTTCTGCTCGCTGTCGCCACAATGCCTGGTGCTTGGGCACAGGATGAACGACTGGAACTGGACTGGGCCTTCAGCGACGACGGCAAAAACGCGATGGCGTTGCCCAGGGCAAGCTGGCTGAACAATAGGACTGTAGTTCTGTACGAAAACACAGAACCAAAAATTGAGCGCACCCTGGAACGCTTCGATCCCAACACCGGCAGGCGAAGAAACCTCGTTGACGCTGCGCGTGCAATCTCCGATATGACAGAAATCCTTGAGCCGGACGAACCGTTGGAAGAACTCGGCTGGCCAGACGCATTCGGTCCTAACGGGCGAAGAGCGCTATACCAAAAATCCGGCGACATCCTGTTGCTCGATCTCAATACATCAACAGTATCCGCGATTGCGCACACAGATGCTGATGAGTCATCAGCGCAATTTTCACCCGACGGCCAATCGCTTGCGTTTGTTCGCGACAATGACATTTATGTTTGGAATATCGCGGACGAAGAAGAAACACGCCTCACAACAGACGGCTCAGATACACGACTGAATGGCACGGTCTCGTGGGTCTATTGGGAGGAACTACTCAATCGAGCAGACCGCGGCTATGAATGGGCACCCGACTCAAGCGCGATTGCTTATCTTCAATCGGACGAAGCGGGCGTTGGCGAGATGCACTACGTCGACTTTGAACCCTATTTGCCAAAACTCATCAAGCAACGACATCCGAAACCTGGCGAGGCAAATCCGAAGGTTCGCGCGGGTGTCGTACAACTCGACAATGCCGAAACAACGTGGGTAGATTTGGGCGGCACGCTCTATGAATATCTCGCTCGCATTCAGTGGTTACCCGATAGCAAGCGAATTGCTGTGCAGATAATGAATCGTCCGCAAACAAAACTGGATATATTCTTAGTCGATGCAGACTCTGGCGACGCGGCCCATCTGATACGAGAACAGAATGCCGGCTGGGTCAACGTCCATGACGATCTGTATTTCCTGAAAGACGATAAATTTCTTTGGCGGTCCGAAAGAGATGGCTACGCACACCTCTATATGTTCAATGCCGATGGAACATTATCGCACCCGGTAACGAGTGGTAATTGGGCACTACGCGCATCCGGTGGCGCGCCAGGAATGAGTCAGGCAATTAGCTTCGTTGACGAACATAGTGAGATTGTCTATTTCACTGCCTTGGAAAAAGCCACAACAGAACGCCACCTCTATCGGGTCGGATTCGACGGTGGCGACATGCAACGAATCACACAGACGGACGGCGTCCATTCAATTCGATTTGGCCCGACCGGTGACGCTTTTATTGATCGTTCATCGGCACTCGATCGGCCGCCCACTTTGATTGTGCAGCGCTCGAACGGTGACGACACACACTTGATTGAGGATACCGGTAGTGAGATCCCCAATCGATTCGACCTCCAACCGTGGGAGTTATTTTCAATCGATGCTCGCGACGGATTCAACATGCCGGCAATGATGCTCAAACCGCGCTTCTTTGATGCCAGCAAGCAGTATCCCGTCGTAACTTACGTCTATGGTGGACCTTCCGCCCCTACCGTCTCGAACGGATGGCAAGGCGGCGGCCGTGGCTACTATCACCAACTTCTTGCCGACAATGGTGCCATTGTTTTTCTGGTCGACAATCGAAGTGCTGCAGGCAAAAGCAAAATAGATGCGAATACAATCGCTAAGCAATTATATGGTCCGGTAGAAATGAATGATCTTTTGGACGGAATTACGTGGTTGAAATCACAGCCTTACGTCGATCCGGACCGAGTCGGCATCTGGGGTTGGAGTGGTGGTGGGTCAATGACGTTGCAAGCAATGACCAGCAGTGGCGAATTCGCCGCTGGCGCCTCAGTTGCTCCGGTTAGTGATTGGCGTTACTACGACACAATCTACACGGAGCGCTACATGGGTCGGCCACAGGACAACGAGGAAGGCTATGACGCCTCATCCAATACTGCTCGCGCAGCGGACCTTCAAGGTCGTTTGATGTTGATACATGGCACCTATGACGACAACGTGCATCCGCAAAACTCCTGGGCATTCAGCGACGGGCTCATCGAGGCCGGCATTACCTTTGACATGATGATTTATCCAATGCGAAAACATGGCATTAGCGATGACGCTGCTCAACTACACGTGTTCAAATCAATGCTGGAGTTTTGGCAGAAGAATCTTGCGCTTGGGGATTAGGCCGCGATGCTGAACGACGAGGTCATTTTTTCGTCTGATTGATCCGCGAATTAGCGGAACCTGTATCAAGTGCCGATCTCTAAGCAATAGGAATCTAGGGAAAGACCATTCCGAAATGCGATATCTTTTTTTCATAATGCTGCTTTGCTGCCTGGGAACCGACACCAGCGCAGAGACCAGTTTTCGTCCTGCCAATTTCGACGTTGAAGACACAGAACGAAGACTCTACAACCTCATCAAATGGCCAAAGGATGTTAAGGGTAAGACCTCCCTGATCCTGACTTGCTTTGGCGTTATTAAAACGAACGGAAAAATGGAGATGCCGAACTGCATCGCCCCCAATTCGTTCGAGAAAGTATTTACTGCTGAGATTATGAAAGCGTCGAAGAAAGCGCGTCTAAACCCAGCAATGATCAATGGAAAATCAGCGTCCGTTTTTCTCCAGTTTCGGATTGAGTTCAACGCTGAAGTCATCAAGAAAGAAGAGCAACACCGTATTGATATCCATCTGAATCCTGGATACGAAGAAAATATAAAGGCGTATGGCTACGACCACATCGCGGGACAACGAGTCATCGCGAAAAAACAACCGTTTCACGACGCTTGCCCAAAGCGCGCGCGGTACGTGGTCTGGGTGCTTGCGTATTTAGGTGAAACGGGCAAGGCCGAGAATGCTCGGGTAGAGCACTCTGATGGCATTATGCCGACAGAAACCTGTCGGGAAGCGTTAAGACAAACCGTCACTTCAAGCCAATTTACACCGGCAATG
>JABIUH010000238.1 GCA_018701055.1 Woeseia sp.
CGGACCGCGAACGACTCGTCCGGGCGTTGCGCCGGTGTGGCGTCCGTCCTCCAGCACTTGTGTGCCGTTCACGAACACGTGGTGCATACCGGTTGCGTATTGATGCGGTTCTTCGAACGTCGCGTTGTCAGCAATGCGTTCCGGATCAAAAACGACGACATCTGCGTAAAATCCGGCACGGAGCTCGCCCCGTTCCAGGACACCGATGTTGGCAGCAGGCAGCGATGTCATGCGACGAATCGCTTCCTCGAGTTTGAGGAGTTTCTCTTCGCGAACATATTTTCCGAGTACGCGTGCGAAGTTGCCATACGTTCGAGGATGCGGTCCGGATTCCAGAAATACACCCTCGGTCGCGACCGCTGCAGCATCAGAGCCAAAGCTGATCCAGTCCTTAACTATCTTGCGACGAATATTTTCCTCGGACATTAGGAAAAATACCGCATCAACTCGACTATCGTCTTCTATGACGAGATCGATCGCTGTCTCAGCAGCATCCATCTCGCGCTCATCGGCTACTTCCTGAAGTGTTTTACCGATCAATGGTCGAAGTGCTTCGTTGCGAAAGCCCGCTAAAAGAATGTTCTCGGGACCCGCCGCAACAAAAAAGTTTTCCCAGTCGTTCGTCGGGCTCTTCATTTCGGCAACGACCCGCGCGCGAATTGCAGGATCCTTTAGATTTTCGACCCACGCATCGTGACCGCCGGCCTGCACCCACACTGGCATGGTTGCGTCCAAGCCAGTCGAGCCGGCCGTATAGTTATACATATCCGCCGTAATAAAGAGACCTGCCGCACGGGCTGCTTCAATCATGTCGAAAACATTTGAAAGTTTGTGCCAGTTCTCTTTACCGGATGCTTTTAGATGATAGATCTCCGAGGGCGCACCCGTCAGGCTTGCGATCTTGATGAGTTCTTGCACGCCTTCTTCAAGACGATTTCCCTCGGATCTGATATGGGAGATGTAGGTTCCGTCATACTCGGCGGCGGCTCTTACCAATGCGATCAATTCATCGGTGCTCGCGAAACTTGCTGGTGCGTAGATTAGTGACGAACCAATTCCCATCGCGCCCTCACGCATTGCCTGGCGAGCGAGATCTTGCATCCGGTTGAGTTCTTCGGCAGTAGCAGATCGATCGTCGTAACCGACCTCATGAATTCTCAGTGTAGTGGCACCCACGTATGAAGCGACATTGGGGGACACGCCGCGCTGTTCGAGGTGCTCAAGGTACTCGCCTAACGTGGTCCATTCGATGTCGTAGCGGAGGCTCCCCTGGTGATCGAGCATCTCTTGCTTCATTGCATCATTGAGCGGACCCATCGACGTACCTTCGCCCATCACTTCCAAGGTTACGCCTTGCTTGATGTCGCTCATTCCTCTGCCATCTTCGAGCAACGATTCGGTCGCCCAGGAAAGCATGTTGATAAAGCCTGGCGCGACTGCGAGGCCACGCGCGTCGATTTCGATAGTGCCGCTAAATGCGCCTAAGTCGCCGATCTCAGCGATGCGATCGTCATTAAGTGCGACGTCAGCACGAATGGGTTGCCCGCCGAGGCCGTCATAGACATCGCCGCCACGAATGACGACATCGAAATCCCCGGGGGTTGAATTGCAGCCCGCAGCAAATAACAGCACCAACAACGTCAGTCGCCGAAAATGGACCATTGATTTTAGCAGCATATTCTGTGCTCTCTGTTTGACCATCTCGTTATTGCGCGGCGCCTGCTTCTACGGCACGCCAGATCCGCAATAAGTTGCCGCCAAGAATCTTTTGAATGTCTGCGTCACTATAGCCGCGGTCAAGAAAGCCCTTTACTAAACTCGGATAGGAAGAAACATCCTTCAATCCGATCGGTAAGCTATCCCCGACACCGTCGTAGTCAGAACCAATTCCAACATGATCGACGCCGACTAATTGTACGATGTGATCAAAATGATCGAGTGTTTCGTTCAACGTTGCGTACGGATACGACCCATTCTCAGTGGCGTAAATTTCGTCGAACGCGGCCGAGGCATCTTCCGATTCTTCAATGCCATTCATCTCAAGATAATTGGCAAGCGCTTCGCGTTTTGCCGGGCCGTATTCCTGCGCACGTTGCACCAGAAATGCCGAGCCATAGTTAATCATGACGGCGCCGCCATTCTCAGCGAGTCGAACGATCATGTCGTCCGCGATATTTCGTTCCCAATCGGGCGTGAAATGTCGTGCCGAAGAATGCGAGGCAATTGCCGGCACGGATGTGACTTTCATGACGTCCCAAAATGCGTCATCTGATACGTGACTAATGTCGACCATGATACCGACCCGGTTCATTTCTTTGACAACTTCGACACCGAATTCGCTCAAGCCTTCCCACTGCTTATTCTCATCGTAAGAAGAATCAGATATGTGGTTTGAGAGTCCGTGCGCGAGCGTGATGTAGCGAATGCCACGGTCAAAAAAGTGCTGAACGTTAGCAATATCGCCTTCGATTGGGGAGCCATTTTCCATGCCCATCGGCAATGAAATGAGTCCAGCCGCAAATTGCGCTTCGATATCGGCAGGCGATAACGCAATCGCGAATTTATCCGGCGAATCTGAAACGATTCGATTAACCAGGTCGATAAGAGATTCAGCAACTTCTTTCGATTGTCCTTCCGCTTCCAGGCCAGCCGGGGTATAGATCGACATGAAGGGAGCGTTCAGGCCACCTGCAACTGCGCGTGGATAGTCGAAATCGCCACCATCAGTCGCTACGGAGACATCTTCCCATGCATCGACAACGCGGTAGGGCACGTCAATGTGCGTATCAATTATGATCGAGCTACTCGCAAGCTCTGCGGCGTGGGCTGTGTTGTCGACTGCAGGCTGAGGTAAAGCAGGCTCCGTTTGTTCACTGGAACCGCAAGCAGTGATGAGAATTGCTGCTGTAAAAATTGAAAAAATTCGAACGGACATTGGTTTTCCCCCGGCGGCTTTTCGTGCGCCTTTGATTAACTGATGAGCGATTATAGGCAAAAGTCAGGCGGCGGCAGCTTCGTCGTTCAGCTCTTCCCGCCATTCGGAAAGATTCATCTCGATCGCCGTAAAACCGCCGATCCAGAGCAACTCATCCCAGCCATAGACGTAATGACCTTTCCACAGCCAATAAAGCGCATTGCACACTAGAATGGCGTACAGAGCGAGCGTTAAGTAGTTGCTGCCCGTGATCAGCGGGCCTTCCGATATCCCTCTATCCTGGATCTGCACAACCAGCTCAATGATGAGGATTACCATTAACCAGACGATCGCGTCCTCAATATCAATTGCGTACAAGATCTTCAATTCTGCAATGCCTGCGGCATCTGTTATCACGGCATTAGGACCAATTTGGTAGAACGCTGTGGCGCTGCTCAGCGCGTTACAGTTGTTCGCGTCGATCGCGGTATAGGCAAGGTTTCTGACGAAGGAGAATGATTGACCGACCAAATCGCAAGCGGACGATATACCACCCGCTAGAGGAGATGAGGTGAGCTCAAAGTAATTGAATACGTACGCGTAGACGGTATTGGCGAGAAATAAATAACAGGTGACTCGCAACACAATAAACGACCTTTGCACGAATCGATTGAGCTGGTCGTCCGACAGCCAATAGGTTTCTGCCTCAAACAAGAACAACATGATGAACCACGCTAGTTCGTCAAGCGATGTGGCATACGCGTTGAAATAGTCGGCCAGTGTGTCGCTGGCGGAGATCGTGTGCTGAGCGACGCGCCAATCGTCAAATATGTAGTAGCCCCAATTGACTAGCAGGAGCGAGTAGACCACCCACTTGATCGTTTGCTTAACAACGTCTGACCGATCTGGCTGAGGCGTGGATTCTAGTGCGTTTTCGATTGCCTGCTCCAAAGTTCCAGGTCGCAATGTAGCCTATTAATGAATGTCTAGGTAGTCCCTTTCGGAAAATTCGATTCTTGACATGAAGGCGGAGAAATTCAACGACTTGGGATGGACGATCAGGCGTTTGTCACGATCGTGATGCTGGCATCGTGATTTGGCGGAAGGTTGAC
>JABIUH010000010.1 GCA_018701055.1 Woeseia sp.
GAAAACCTTTTTCTCATCCGCCTGACCGGCTTCGCCCATCCAGACCCAAACGAATCCCCATTTTTCGAACACGGGAAAAATTTGTACTTTCGCCGTCGGTGGAATGCGATCTTGCGTCGGTGCCAACACGCACTTGCCAGAACAATCGAATTGCAGACCATGATAGCCACATTCAACAATATCCCCGAGCAACCGTCCTTTCGACAGGGGTAATTTTCGATGTGGGCAAGCATCCTCAAGCGCGACAACGTTGCCGTCTTGCTGACGATAAAAAACCAGATTCTGACTAAGAATTTTGCGCGTCGTTAGCTTGTGCTCAATATCCCGAGACCAGGCAGCGATGTACCAGCAATTGTTGAGAAACAAATGAATCGTCCGTCGATGAATGCCGCCACAGCTTGTAGGAAACAGAGCCATAGTGGTATATAAAGTTGCTCATGACCACATGAGTAAATTTTATGGCCGGTTTCATTCCTCCAATACCCACGATGCGGGCGCTCGAAGCCGCAATTCGCCACGAAAGCTTCTCTAAGGCAGCGCACGAATTGGGTATCACACAAAGCGCCATATCACATCAAATCAAAGATTTAGAGATAAAACTCAGTACCAAACTCTTTGTTCGTCAGGCACGCCGAACGGCACCGACGGAAGATGCTCGAATATTGGGTCGTGCCATTAATACGGGCATATCCGTCATTCGGCAGGCAGTAGAAGAAATCATGGCACGGGAAGACAAGGACGGCATCGTTATCAGCGCCTTACCTGGCTTTGCGGTGCAATGGTTGTTTCCAAGATTGATCGATTTCGACGAGCTGCATCCAGGTTATTCAGTATCGTTGGCAACCACTGACCGGCTCAGCGACATCGCCGGCGGAGATGCAGATATCGCCATACGATACGGGCGCGGCGCCTATCGCGGCGTTACGGTAGAAAAGCTACTCGACGATCACATGTTTCCAGTTTGCAGCCCCTCTGTTCTTGCCAACCACGGTCCGTTTGATTCGCCTGCCGCGCTGTTATCACACACACTGCTAATTGACGACACGCGTGAAATTGATGGTTTCGAACCCACCTGGCAGTCTTGGTTCGAACTCGCCGGTGAGGTGTTTGCACCAAGCGGAGATTTCAAGAAATTTGGCCAGTCCAATATGGTCGTTCAGGCCGCGCTTGCAGGTCGCGGCATCGCGCTGGGGCGAAGTGCTTTGGTTGTTGATGCATTACGAACGGGCCAGCTTGTCGTACCCGTCAAACAAGCTTTTCCATCTGGTTTCAGTCACTACCTAATTACGGCAAAGGGCGCGACGAACACACCAGGCGTCGCAGCATTTAGAGATTGGATAAAAAGGCAGGCAGATGTGAGCAACGCGACAATCGCGGACCTACTCGACAGTCACTAACGCAGCCAAATACAATTCCCAACGATGCAGTGGACGAGAAAAAAATGACCCATAAAACGGTGGAACTGTCACTGAGCGAGTTGGAAGCATTAGTAGCAGCCGCGTTAACCGCGCTTGGACTTGCTCCTGAGGAACAACGCATCGTCGCTCAGGTTTTACTCTGGGCAGAATTGCGCGGTAACAGTCAGGGTTTAGGCAAAATTCCAGCGCGCGCTGTTGCACCTCATCCAGATGCCGGAGAAGTTGTCGTCACGCAGCGTTCAACGGTGGTAACGCAAATTGAAGGCAATCAAAACCTCGGCATGGTGGTCATGGATCACGCCATCGACGAGGCCGTACGTGCGGCGGAGAGCGCTGGTATTGGTATCGTCGGCACCCGCGGTACCGCAACCTCAACCGGTGCCATCGGATATTTTGCCGAACGAGCAGCCGAACTTGGATTTATTTGCATAATCTTTGGCGGAACGCCTAAGGCAGTTGCGCCGTTTGGTAGCGTGGATGCGATTTTCGGCACCAACCCACTGTGTTTCGCAATGCCAACGGCGGACGACGTGCTACTGGTCGATATGGGTACTTCAGCCGAGACCTGGTTCGGACTACTCCAGGCCGAACGATTAGGCGAATCCATAACCCCCGATCTCGCATTCGATTCGGAGGGAGAGCCAACCACCGACCCTGGCGCTGCACTTCGGGGCGCAATACGGGCTTTTGGCGGGGCAAAAGGATCCGCATTAGCGCTATTGATCGAAGTCCTAACGGGCCCGTTAGTCGGTGGCGCACTGTACGGCGATGCGGTGCA
>JABIUH010000009.1 GCA_018701055.1 Woeseia sp.
CGGCCTCATTCCAGTCTGAACGATCAGACACCAAATGAGTTTTACGAGGGCATCAAACCGCTCTCACTGGCAGCCTAACAACAATGTCGGATTCCACCTTAAAAACGCTGCCACGCTGTCCAACCATTGGGGTCCACTTCATCTCATAGCAGTGCTATGCCACCGAACGGTTTCGAAATCCTTTCAAAACATTAGCTTGCAAACGACCACGTCGATTCACAAATCCGATTCCTCTGGTTATGCCGCGTGGGTCAGATTTATTGGACACCATTCATGCCCATGAAGTTCGCAAACAAGTTTGGGTTTTTTACGGCGCTGTTATGCGTATCGCGATTGCCAATAGGCTTGGTCTGGCATTTGATTGACGTCGCTGAATAGACGCGTCTTGCGGATAGACTCTTAGTCCTCGACTTTGATTCCTCGCAAAATCAAACAAGAATTATTCGCCCGGAGACTAGCCGCGCACTGCTCCCGTATAGAATCGAAACTCTGTGCGAGGAACTCTATTTCGCGGTTTCTTTAGCACTCAACTGCCATTGATCCAAAGCCGATCGCAATCGATTGGCAATGTCCTGATGTTGAAAGTACTGATTGTCTCGCTCGCCCGGACTTTCAGTCAGGTTAAACAGAAACTGTGAATTACCATGCTCAACAAACTTCCAGTTGCCCTCGCGAATCGCTCGCTGTTTCCCAAAATCATACAGGTCTGCCTGCCAATATAATTTACGGCTCGGCGATGATTCGTCATTCTGTATTACTGGAAGAAGGCTAATTCCATCGAGCGGAGCCGCACTGGCAGACATACCGACAACGTCGAGTATCGTGGCCGTAATGTCCATCGCAATTCCGGGCAGTGACGATGTCTGATTTGCACTGATCATGCCAGGCAAGCGCATGATCAGTGGCGTCCGGATGCCGCCCTCCCACAGATTCGCAAAACCGTGAAATAGCGGCGTTGAATCGACGAGATGCCGACCGCCATGGTCGTACGTATAAATGACCAACGTGTTATCGGACAGCTTCTCTTCATCGAGTTTATTCAGCACCTCGCCAATGCCAACATCCATGCGCTCAACCATCTGGGCATAGTCAGACCGGCTCGCCTTGTTAACGTCCCAACCTTCGCCCCATTCTGACTCAGGAAGGCCCGGCGGTTGATATGGCGGCAACGCCGCGTTGTAGGCGAGCGTGAGGAAGAACGGTCGATCACTGTTGCGACCAATGAAATCAACGGCCTCCTCAGTTAACAGATCGGTCAAATACCCATCGCGATGGATGAGCTGATTATTCTTGAAAAGTCCCGGCTCACCCTTGTCCGTTACATGGCTGTAGTAGCTAATGGTCCACATGTGATGACCGACGAATTCGTCAAACCCGTGTGCCATTGGTGTGAAGTCAGGCGCGGACCCGAGGTGCCACTTGCCGAATAACGCTGTCTGATATCCAGCGTCCTTAAGCCAGCGTGGCAGCGAAGGAATTGATGACGACAAGCCATCCGCTTCTGTGCGAATGTTGTTCTCGAACCCGATGCGAGCTGGGTACCGGCCGGTAAACAAAGCGGCACGTGCTGGACCACAAACCGGCGCGGCAGCGTAGAAATTCGTCATCTTCACACCTTCTGCTGCGAGCCAATTCAGCGCAGGTGTTTGAATATCGGTCGCGCCATACGGTTCGATATCGCGATAACCCATATAGTCCGAAACGATAAGTACGATATTCGGTCTATCCTCCGTGTCTTGCGCAAGAGAATCGACCGTTAGTAAAACGCCTCCCATCAGAACCAACAAGCAGGGTAAATTACAGATCGAGTATGGCAATGCTCTCATGGCACTTTTCCTATTGTACTTTCGCGCGTGACTATTGACGGAAATGCTCCTCGATGCGATTGGTTTCAAGAAGATCACGATAGTGACCATCAGGGTCACACGGTGCCGGCTCGATTACTTCAATCGAATCACTGCGAATGGAACCACGTTGCCTAACCAATGGCTTCGTGTAGTAAGAATCGAAAATCGTCAACGTGCGATCCATCGACAATGGGTCGCTACCCAATTCCCAGCGCTCAACGACCCGCGTATCCCGTCCCGACATGGGCAATAACGAACCATCCAGTGTCCCAGGCGATAGGTGCGTCGTCTCCACCACAAGTACGTCGCCTTCCCAGTGACCGGTAGAAAACCCCATTGAACTTGGAGGAAGATCACTTGCCGCCTTACGTCCATCCATCCAGATTCGGCGCGGCGTATTATTTTGCACGTGTAAGACCACGTAGTGACTGCCGGCATCGACAATATCCATTGGATACGGTGACCCAAAGATTCGTGGTAGACCGAGAGGCATGCACCTCAGCACATCATCTTGCCACGATTCCGTAGCGTCAAAAACACGTTTGCCTTCCGCCGAAAAAGGCGTCGGTTTTGGCTCAAGGTCATCGACTGTCAGACGAAACTTGTGAAAGTTGCTCCAGGGTCCGCTGATATCGAAAGGATGATCCGGATTGACCTGTGCGTAGGTATAAATGTTTTCCGGACCGTCCGTCACGCGATTGCGCTCATTCGCATCGCGAATTGCACCGCCAGACAATACCTCGGAGCCATCGGATTTTTCGACACCACGCATGAAGAGTTTTTTAGTGTCGTTGTGTCCGAGATCACCCCAAATTCGAACCAATTCGCCCACCTTCAGCGTTTCAGCCGTCCATCCGGCTCTTCTCAAACTAATCAAACTGGATGTCTGCACATCCCAAACATCGACCGAGCCATCGCTCGACTCAACCTCAAGTCGATAACGAGCGTGCGGATTCTTATACCAAACCTCAACAATTTTTCCGCTGATTTCACCACGCCTGGATTTATCGAATTCGGCCGGAAATGAGTGGTGGGCAATAGCTGGCACACTAGTGACGGAGAGCAACAACACAAGGAGACAGTGACGTCGCGCCCTGACATCACAGAAAACACTCAATATCGAGCGAACTAGTGTTGAATTTCGCATTGATCGACCACCCCGTCGGAATCTGGCAAGACATCCAATGTTATACCGGACTATGCGACAAATAGTCATCGTCGGATATCGGCAGTTATACTCAGCCGATGGAATCTACGAATTCATCGCTGTTCTCAACCTGTATCGGCATTGCATGCGTGTTCGGACTCGGCGCCTGTGCGCAGACAACGACGTTATCCGACGCCTCATCACAACCCACCGCAAAACCTTATGAACTTATTTATCGCTTAAAGATTGAGCCGGACCAACAGTCGGCGACGGCAAGCATTCACGTTAGCAGCGAAAGCAGGACCCTTCGAGAACTGCAATTTACGATAGACCCGAGTCGACATACCGAATTCGACGGTGACGGCGAACTAACCACTGAAAATAACCGATTGGTGTGGCAGCCACCGCGCCGTGGCGGCACCCTCTCGTATCGGGTCACCGTCCCGCAGCGCAGACAGAACGGCGCCTTTGATGCACGCCAGACGGATGAGTGGGCATTGTTTCGTATCGGCGATATATTCCCACCGGTCCGGACACGGACCTCAGCGGGCGCGACGAGTGTCGCCCGACTTGAACTTGAGCTTCCCGACGGCTGGTCTGCACTCACCTCCTATCTCTCCGGCGATAGCAAATATTCGTTTCCGTTTGATAATCCAACACGAAACTTCGATCGACCCAGCGGTTGGGTACTCGTGGGTAATATTGGAGTGCGTCGTGGAAAGATTGCAGAGACGCGTGTCGCGATCGGCTCGCCTGTTGGTGAGAATGTCCACCGTATGGACATCATGGCGTATTTGAATTGGACCTTGCCCGAGCTGCGCCGCATTTTTCCAACGCTCGATGAACGACTGGTAATCGTGAGCGCTGGCGACCCCATGTGGCGTGGCGGATTGTCAGGCCCAAATTCACTTTATATTCATGCGGATCGTCCACTAATCAGCGAAAATGGAACGAGTACGCTTCTGCATGAACTCGTGCACGTCGCGATGGGAGTCTCCGGCTCGGCGCATGATGATTGGCTGGTAGAAGGTTTGGCGGAGTACTACTCCATAAAGATATTACGCACGACCGAAACATTGAGCATTAGACGAAGAGATCTCGCTCTATTAAATCTGAAAGAATGGGGAAATGACGTCGACGATCTTTTCGTGAAGCGATCATCGGGGGCCGTCACGGCACGCGCAACAACATTACTAGCGGAACTGGATGTGCATATTATCGGAGAAACCAGAGGTCGTCGTAGTCTCGACGACGTCGTATTGTCGATGATTGAGAATAAACAAACGTACAGCTACCGCTCGTTGTGTATCGCCGCAAATAAACTAGTGCGAACATCCGTCCCGATGCTAGCCCCCCCCATGGTGCCCGGCGCTCCCATGGAATCGGTCTGCTCAATAAGCAATTAGTTGGGCTGCACTTCGCCATACCAACCGTTCACTTCGATTTTAGTGCCAAAATCTGCCGATAGATCCACAATTGTTTTCAATATCCTTTCGCTATCTTCGCCACGAGCCAAACTCGGCGAACCGGTTCGTGGGCCGGTCATTTCTGATGCAACCGGGACTAGCTGAATCTTTGAAATTTGTTTGTCGCGTATCGTCATCCGTGCCACGATCGTATCGAATTCCTCTCGGACATCCTGCTGCTGGTCGCGATTCCAATGTATTTCCGGAATATCTGTCGTTCGATATTGATAGATGAAATCGCCCAGACTATAAAAAATCGGCTTTCCCTTGTACATCTCAATGCCGCGTAAAACATGCGGCCCTGAGCCTAGGATCGCATCGGCACCCGCGTCGATCGCCCGCCTCAGCATAAGCTGTTGGTGGGGAGGTACCTTATTCGGTAGTGAATACGCCCTAGAATGCGATACCCAGTGAAGATGGTAGGCAACTAAAACGATGTCGGCATTGCGTTTAGCTGTGGCGATTGCGTCTTCCATCGCACGTACATCGGAAGCCAGTGGCGCTGGAACGCCCCGCCCGTCAATTCCATCATTACCGTCTAGGAAAACGCGGGGTGCATTGATGACGCTGATCGAAGGTTCGTTGGGATCGGCCTTGTCCCAGTCCGCCCCCGACATGAAAGACAGAAGTGCAATGCGCGTACGGCCCACTTGTTTGTAGACGGGCGCCTGCGCATCGGCCAAGGTTTTCCCGCCGCCAGCAAAAGCGATACCGCTCTGGCGAAGGATTCTCATATCGTCAAGCAATCCTTCGGGACCGTAGTCGAATGCATGATTATTTGCGATACCTACCAGGTTAATACCCAGTTTGAGAATCTCCCAGCCGAAGTCACGTCCTCGGCGGAAGTTGTACACGCCTTTTTGCAACTCCGGTTTTTCGTTGAGCGACATCTCCAGATTGCCAAAGCCGATATCAGATGCCTCGATAATGCGATACAGGTTTTGATAGGGCGAGTCTTCGATTCCGGTTATTTCCCGGTTGAAGATCATGTCACCGACTGCCGTCAGAACAATATCGCCGTCGTTGGTTTCCACCAGGTCGTCGACCCGTTGCTCCCAATTGATCCTTTGTGAGAAAGCGACGTTGCTCGATAGACAGAAACAAAGAAAAGTGAGAATTATTGCTCGCGCCCAAATGATGCCCATTATTCTCTCCTTGGCCACTAATTATTAATTTGCCCTCCGGACTCTACCACCTCATTGACCGCACCGCTTCTGGGTTTGAAGAAGATGTGACGTCATTTCGGAACCAGACGCCACCATTAATCAGCATTAATCAGGACACCCATAATTAATCCGGACACCCATGATTGCTGTCGACAATGTAGACTATTTTGGTGGGTGTCCTTATTTCGTTGTTCTTATTTCGTTTTCTGACCACCGAAATCTCTCCGAGTGATAAAATGCCAGCATGGTAGACAAGCAACACACGAAACGAAAGCTGATCGAAGGTCGTCCCGCGCTTATTGTTGTGGATATTCAGGCAGGAAGTTTCGTCGAAAAAGACGACCCGGCGATTCCCCACATGCCAGGCCATGCCGAGAGGGTCGCAAAGGCCCGAATCGCAATTGATAAAGCGCGATTGCACGGCATCCCGGTCATTTTCATTCAAGAAGTACATCGTCCTGATCTCGTTGATTTTGGACGTGAATTGGATGGCAGTGAAGAAATACATTGTCTGGAAAATGATCCGGAGACGGAGATTGCCGCCGCGCAAATGGATTATCGACCAACAGACTATTTGATTAGGAAACGGCGCTACTCCGCATTCTTCGGTACCGACTTCGAAATCTTGTTGCGCGGTTTGAAGATTGACACGCTGCTTTTATGTGGCGGTTTGACGGACGTATGTGTCCACTACACATTTGTTGATGGACACCAGTCGGATTATTTCTGTCGCGTCATTGAAGATTGTGTCGCCGGATCCTCTGAAAAAGCACACGGAGCAGCACTACGCGCTATGGAATACCTGCAGACAGGGGCACGCCGTTCGCTTGACGAAGTATTGGATGCGATGGAAGCGAGCGAATACCGGAAATAGAAGTCAGATGAAGGACACTAACTCAACTACCGATTCTCCCGTGCCGCATGAGCAGGTCGACCAACTGACCTCCGACGGCTTCTTGCTGCTGAAACATTTCGACGACAGTCAATTGGTGGCATCCGTACTGGCGGTGTCCGAGCGAAGAGCTCAAGCAATACGCGATGCGCTTGGGGGCAGAGATATTGGAATTGGCAGCGCGGCAGGTTTTGAGGAAATTGTGCAACGTTCCCCTGGGCGATGGGACGTGCCAATTTCAATGGCAGAATTCGGGCTCAACGACTGCGACCTTCCGTGGTGGTCGCTAATCACCACCGTGCTTGGTGAAGACGCTGAGCACTCTTTCAGTGGGGTTGTTTCGTCGGAACCGTCGTCCCCCGCACAATTTTGGCATACGGATTCTCCTCACCTCGCCGCAGAGCACCTTGGCCCGCATGCCATTAACGTCATGATGGCGTTGCATGACGTACCCATGGAGATGGGGCCGACAGAGTGCGCGCGTGGATCACACTTTCTGACCAACCACTTGAGCAATCCTGCCCTCAAAATAGATGAATTGGTTTATCAACACTTGAGCACGACGCCAGCATTATTGGCCAAAGATACGGACCATCATGAACCCGAACGTTCTGCAAAATCGCTGGCTGCTGGCACCTGCCTGATATTCGACGATCGACTCCTGCATCGCGGACTCGCCAACCGGTCGAAACTGACTCGACACATGGCCTACTTTTCGTATCGCCAAAAAGGATACGTCGGAAATACGCATTTTGAAGCGCAGCGATCAGTATTTGATGCAGCGGATTGACCAGGCAGCAGGTCTCACCCAAGCCCGAGGGATTAGAGGATTCGTGCCTCCGCTATTACCGTACACTCCATTGATGAAACACGAGGCCGGTAATCCAATTTTCCCGTGAAGGATTGAACATGAGAAACCTTATTTTCCTGATTTCCGCCGTAGCGTTCTTTTGTACGGCCTGCGCGTCACAAGCAGAATTTGAATCCACAATGAGCGCATGGGTCGGCCAGTCGACCGACTCGTTGATCTTGAGCTGGGGTGAGCCGATTTCGATTGTGGAGATTCCAAACGGTAACGCCGTGTACGTTTACCAGTTCGGGCAGCTCGGCAGCGCCGATTCGATCGATCCCATACGCGGGGTTGCACGATCAGAGTATATCTGCCGCCTGGGTATTGAGATCGAAAACGGGTTTTTAAAGAGTTACGAATATAACGGCGGTCATCGAACGTGCGCCGGCTATATTCCGAAATTACGGCGATAGACCGAAGACCACTCAACCTCAAGAAAAGATACCGATGTAATACGTTTGACCCGCCAGGACTTGGGCCTCAACCATCTCAAAGCTATCGACGCTATTTGATTGAAATTCGCGTCCAATATCTCCAGATCCAAATCGCTGGTCTGCAAATCGAAGTGTGACAACTCAGCTTGAACGACGCCATCTGCATCAGGCGCGAACGAGAAGTAATCGTTGTCCTGGAGCGAAACAGCCGATCCAGTGACGAAAGCAACGTCGTCAGCGAACGTAAGCGAATCAGCGATCCCCGGTCTGCTATTACGAGAACCTTCAGCAACACCCCAATCTCGACTCGCGGTTATATCCATGGTGCCATTGCATGAGTCAGTACCATCGGACCAGGTCCATGCGGCGTTGCCGGCTGCCGAACTACCGGAAACCGTCATGCTGAATGACGTAATCGTGATGGTGCCGCCCCGTTCATCGTAACTACCCTCCCACTCAACGATATCGCAATGGAATGAAAATTCGCATCCTCAACCCGCATACTTACTGACTGCTGCCGCCATTATGTTGGGTACAAACAGGACAATTGCGCGGCCGGAAACACGTAATGCCAAGAGAAGTAGGGCGACGCAGGGACGATTGAAAACGCGATTAGGCTGGATAAATTAATGCCTACACGGCACCATGAATTGGGAATTCAATTGAGTGTCGTCAGGGGGAAAATATGCGATCAATTAGTCGAAGCGTTTCGTGTTTCATAAAGGCAGTTGCTGGCCTGGTCATAAGCATGTCCATTGCGATGCCGATTTACGCAACAGAAACCGTCGATCCGGAATTAATGGCCTCTCTAAAGTGGCGAGAAATTGGCCCATGGCGAGGTGGCCGCGTGACGGCCGTCACTGGCGTGCCGGGCAACGACCGGCTTTACTACATGGGCGCGACAGGAGGCGGTGTGTGGAAAACCGTCAATGCAGGCATCACCTGGGAAAACATTTCCGACGAGCATTTTAATGTCGGCACTATTGGTGCTATTGGTGTCGCGGAATCCGACATCAATGTCATTTATGTTGGCACAGGCGAGGCGCCAATCCGCGGTGTCACAACCAGCCACGGCGATGGCATGTATAAGTCCACCGATGCGGGCGCAACGTGGACACACATCGGCCTTGAACATGCCGGGCAGATCTCACGAGTCATCGTGCATCCAAAAAAACCCGACCTCGTTTATGTTGCGGTTCAGGGTCAGATCTGGGGCCCCAGTGAACGTGGTGTTTACCGCAGTGAGGATGGCGGCGAGAGTTGGACACAAGTTTTGGAGGTTGACGACGAGACCGGAGCCACGGACATGTCGATGGACCCAACCAACCCGCGAATCATTTATGCGGCGATGTGGGAGCACGGTCGCAAACCGTGGTACGTAAAATCCGGCGGTACGGCGGGTGGCATTTTCAAATCGACAGACGCTGGCGACAGCTGGAACAAACTAGCGGGCGGATTGCCGGAAGTCATTGGCAAGATTGGAATCGATGTCTCTGCGAGTCAGCCCAATCGAATTTACGCCATCGTTGAAGCGGAGCCTGAGAAAGGCGGGCTGTATCGCAGCGATGATTTTGGCGAGAGCTGGAAGCTGCTGAACAGTGATCGCATCTTGTGGACACGAGCCTGGTACTACATTCATATTAAGGCCGATCCAGTGGATGAAAATACGGTGTATGTATTGAATGCGCCGTTCTTGAAGTCTATTGATGGCGGCAAGACCTTCGAACGACTGCGCACACCGCATGGTGATCATCACGATCACTGGATCAATCCCGAAAACAGCGACAACATGATCAATGGCAACGATGGAGGCGCGACGGTCACATTCGACGGTGGCAAGTCGTGGTCGAGCATTGTGAATCAGCCGACGGCGCAGTTTTACCGAGTCATCACTGACAACCTGACGCCATACCGAATTTACGGTGGGCAGCAGGACAACTCCACTGTTGCTATTGCCAGTGAAACCTATGACAGGGGAATTGGACGGGAAGACTTCTTCCCCGTCGGTGGTGGTGAAAGTGCCCACATCGCCTTTGACGAAAACAATCCGCGTTTGATCTACGCGACAACAATCAACGGCACACTAACGGAATATGATCACCAAAATAAAAGGGTTCGACCGATTAAGCCGTACCCTGAATATGTATTCGGTCAACAGTCGAAGGATCTGAAATATCGCACGAATTGGAATGCACCGGTGACGACCTCACCACATGATCCAAGCATCATTTATTACGGCACGCAGATTTTACTGCGCAGCAACGATCGAGGTGTCACCTGGACAGAAATCAGCCCCGACCTGACCAAGAACGAAATCGACAAACAAGGTCTTAATGGTGGTCCACTGACGGCAGAAAACGTTGGTGCTGAATTCTACGGCACAATTTTCTATATCGTTGAATCGCCGCATGAACCCGGCACAATTTGGGTTGGAAGCGATGACGGCCTGCTGCATGTCACGCGAGACCATGGCGACACCTGGAAAAACGTGACACCGGAGAATTTGCGCGGTGCGATGATCAATGCAATCGAAGTCAGCCCACACGACGCTGGCACTGCGTACGTCGCAGTCGCAGGCTATAAGATGAATGACTTCGATCCGTATATCTACAAAGTGACCGATTATGGCGAGGACTGGGATCGCATTGACGGTGACCTGCCCGATGATAATTTCGTGCGAGTCGTTCGGGAAGATCCGGCGCGCGCCGGGCTCCTATACGCCGGTACAGAACGAAGCATGTATGTTTCATTCGATGACGGCGACAACTGGCAATCTTTGGATTTAAATTTGCCACCAGTACCAATAACCGATCTCAAAATTCGTCAGGGTGATCTGATTGCAGCGACGCAAGGTCGCGGCTTTTGGGTACTGGATGACTTGCCAATCATCCGGCAAGTAAACGACAGCCAGGCCCGAAAATCGCTGCATTTGTTCTCGCCTGGAGAAGTGGAAATGATTCGCGGTGATCGGTCGGCCGGCACCAATGAGGGCAGTAACCCATCGCGTGGAGTAACCCTGACGTATTACATTGCCGATGACGAAGAGGGACCGCTAAGCATAGATATTATCGATCTGTCAGGCAATGTGCTGAAGACTTATTCCAGCGAGGAAAGTGACTTTGATCGTTGCATTACCAGCTTTCAAGATGAGCGTACAAAATTTGAAGTCAAGCACCCGACGATGAATCCAGGGGTTAACCAATGGACCTGGGACATGCGTCACGGTGGGCTTAACTGCATCGAGGATTTGATTTTGTATGCCGGCTTCGACGGTGCCACTGTGATGCCTGGTGACTACCAGATATTGATAAGTGTAGGCGATTCGCAAAGCACAGCATCGGTGACGTTGCTGCCCGATCCACGCACCGATGCAACGTCTTCAGACTATGAATTCCTGTCTGCACGTTTAGTTGAAGTTACTGATCTATTGAATGAGTTAGTGGACGATCTTGCGGCCGCGCGTAAATCACGCGGTGAGATCGTAACCCTACTGGCCGACTTTCCGAATGTAGAAGGATTGCAGTTGGCCGGCGAGTCCGCGATTGACCGACTGACAATATGGGAAAACACCGTCACACAGACTCAGTACGGAACTTATGAAGACGAGGACAGCATGCCGCCCATGCTCGACGTCCATATCCGACACGTACTTGACGTACTCGATGAAGCGGGCGCACCGGTGGCCGCAGGCTCACTGCTACGCCTCGAGGACATGAAGGACCAGTGGGCCGAGCGCAAAGCAGAACTCATCGATATTGCTGAATCTGATATCGCGACGGTTAACGATTGGGCTGAGACAAACGGCGTACCGCACTCAACCCCGCCCGTTAACTGATCCACGCACGTGGTCGTAGATGATCGGGTCAGAGCACATTTAAGAAACAGGCTCTGACCCGATTATTGCAAAATTTAAAAGCGCCCCGTCATTGCGAGCGCAGCGACACAATCCATTTGATCAGTTGCCAAGGCAGATGGAAAACTGGATCGCCGCGTCGCTACGCTCCTCGCGATGACGGTGTCTAGAGTGTCGAGCTCTGACCCGGTATTCGGATTCGGGCTCTGACCCAGTTTTTATTGTTTGCCCATGTAGCGGTTATACCAATCGATCATGCGCTCCAACCGATCCTGGTTGTAGCTCGGCTTCGCAAGGCCGTGGTTTTGTCCGGGATAGATCACCAATTGTGTCGGTATGTTAAGACTACGCAGCGCCTGATACATTTGTTCTGAATTGATGAGCGGGACATTGAAGTCCATCTCACCACACATAAACATTGTCGGCGTCTTGATGCGATCAGCATGCAGAAATGGGTAGGACATTTTTAGGTAAGGCTCTACGGACTCCCACGGCAGACCGATTTCGCTTTCGTATTGGCGGATGTATTGATCGGTGCCATAGCCTGCTAAATAATTCGAAGCTGCCGCACCCGACACCGCCGCCGCAAATCGCGTATCGGTTGCAATCGCAAAGTTGGTATTGATACCACCGTAGCTCCAACCGCCTATCCCGAGTCGGTCCGGATCTGACAGACCTTGTTCAACCAGGTTGTCCATCACGGTATGAATATCGACTATTTCCAGATTACCCCAGTCCGCGTAAATCGCGCGTGTAAAATCGCGCCCGTGTCCGGTGCTGCCGCGATAATTTGGATTGACTACTAGATAGCCTTGCGCCGCCAGCGCTTGCGAAGTTGAGTCAAATTCGTAGCCATCTTGCCCAACCGGTCCGCCATGCACGTATGCAATGGTCGGATACTTAACACCTGGTCGATAACCCGGCGGTTTGAGCAACATTGAACCCACGAGGACGCCGTCCACGCCCCTGCTGTCGAAGCCTTCAACCGTCGCCAGGTCAACTGAATCGAGAAATGCGCGGTTGTGATCACTGAGGGCACGACCATTGTCTGCTCGATATATCTCGGCGGGTTTTTGAGCAAAACTCGTCACAGTGGCAATACCCTTTTTGCCAACCACGAACGATCGAACCACGCCCGGATTGTTAGCGGCTGGATAGGTACGCTCAACCGCACCACCTCGTGTAGACACGCGGCCCACTGAACGAATTCGATCATCAGCAATCAAGAACAGAATTGATCTGCCATTCAATGACCATTGTGGCGAATAAACGTGGCGATCGAGATCGCTTGCAGGCAGCGTCGGCTCGCCTCCGTTGACAGAGATCACTGCAATGCGACTCGGGTCATAACCCGCATACTTCAACTCACCGCTTTGCAGATAAACGATGCTCTGCCCATCGGGGCTAATGGCGGGATTTGAATCTGAGCCAAGCCAGGTCGTGACCTGTCTCGGCTCCGCACCAGAAGCGGCATCAATCAAATAAACATCAGTATTGTCGTGCCGATCTGGATCATCTCCGGCTCGCTTGCTGGTGAATGCAATGACCCGCCCTTCAGGGCCCCACGACGGCTGTGTGCTGTCGAACCGGCCCGGCGTTAGCAATTCTGATTCCTTGCTCTCTACATCAAACAGGTACAACCGCTGATACTCGTGCCCTATCCAATCGCGGCCGTCCCGTTTGAATTGGTAACGATCAACGACGATTGGCTTTGGCGTATCGTGAGAAGGCTTTTCTTCATCAGCACCCTCTTTTTCTTCATCCTTTGGGTCTCGCGAAACAAGCACCAACCGCGCGCTATCCGGTGACCATTCGAAGCTTGATACACCCCCTGGCATCGCCGTTAGGCGCTCAGCCTCGCCCCCTGATCGATTGAGCAACCAAACCTGGCTTTTGCCTTTCGAATCTTCCGGGTCTTCCGAATTACCGTCACTTCGTGCCGCTACGAACGCGATGTAACGACCATCTGGACTAAAACGCGGATTGCCCTCGCCACTGTCTTCGGTATGGGTCAACTGAATGCGTTCCGAGCCATCCCAACTCACCATGAAAAGATCTGACCCACTGCTGTCTTTGTCGACATTTGTGGTACCGACGCTATAGACCAGCCACTCGCCGTCTGGCGAAGTCGCAATATCGCCAACGCTATTAAGGCGATGTATGTCTTCAGGCTGGAACGGTCGCCGTGCGCCTTCCTGTGCCAGTATGTTGGTAAAAAACAGGCAAGCCAGGACGATACCAACGGTCGCAAAAGTCTTAGTGGGGCAATTCATATTGAATCCTCAAATTTCTTGCACACATTTTTTTCAAAAAAAAACGCGCCGACCTAGGCCGACGCGTTTTAATTATTCTACGAACTCTTATCCGAAATTAACGCTAGTCGAAATCCATCGTTAAGTTCAGGAAGGCGCGGCGAGCAAGCCAATCATACTGCGAGTAGAAGGCAACCTGGCCGAGAACATTCACCTCACTGCCTGTACCTTGATTGGTCATTCGCGGCGGTAACTCATCCAGCAGGTTCGCAACGCCAACCCTTGCTGTCAGGCCATTGTCAAAGTGGTAGGCCGCAGAAACACTATGATAAATTGTCGCTTCGGCGGTCAAATCGA
>JABIUH010000256.1 GCA_018701055.1 Woeseia sp.
CGATTTGGTCGGCGGTGGGTTTATCGTTGGCACTCGTCATCGGCGCAGATCAATTTTGGGCGTTACTTGCCGGTGCACGGCGAATGGATCAACACTTTAGATCAGCGCCGCTTGATGAAAACATGCCGGTTTTGCTCGCGCTACTCTCAATTTGGTACAACAACTTTTTTGGTGCGGAAAGCCAGGCGATTCTACCGTATGACAATCGACTGGATCGATTTCCTGCTTACTTGCAACAACTGCAGATGGAAAGCAACGGCAAGAGCGTCCGGCGTGATGGTTCAAAAGTCGGTGCGAGTACGGGCGCGATAATCTGGGGCGAGCCGGGATCAAACGCACAACACTCGTTCTACCAACTGTTGCACCAAGGAACGCGATTTGTCCCTGCGGACTTTATTGTCCCGGTGAATTCATCGGGCGGATCGCAGGCGCAGCAGGATCTGGCCATAGCGAACTGCCTCGCGCAGAGTGAGGCATTGATGGATGGTCATGAGAATCCGGATGAACCACAGCGCAGGCATCCCGGGAACCGTCCAAGTAACACGATCATGATGCGACGGCTTTCGCCAAATACCCTCGGACAACTGATCGCCCTTTATGAGCACAAAGTGTTTGTAGAAGGCGTTATCTGGGGAATAAATTCGTTTGATCAGTTTGGGGTTGAACTTGGGAAGAAACTGGCCAACACATTGACGGACCCAGTGAGTACGGGCACCGACAGCGTTAGTCAGAATCCGTCAACGCAAGGATTACTGGAACGAGTTAAGTCATTGCGGTAGACCGACCCCGAATGAAAACACTACGTGCGTCGTCGCGAACGAAGCGACAGCATCTTAGCTTCCGTAAACCCGCGGCTCCAGCTTGTTGCAGAATCAAAAAACCGTCTTTGCGAGCGCAGCGAAGCAATCCATACATAGTTAATACTTGCGGCCACATCGCCGAACATCGGGGGAAAGAAATTCTAGCCAGACGAGTCTCATCACAAGCATTCGCGCATATTTATTCAGCGACGGCCGATTGAAGCCTCAAGACACTAACTGACCCGCACATTCATCGTGAAACCGTCCGCGATCTTCCGTGGACGCAGAACAGCCGAGTCGGCATAGCGCGGATCGCCTACAAACTCCCACTTACCGTCAATAATTTCCACCATTGAGAGCTTGTATTTGAGGCCGAAAGTGGAACACGTCGCGGGCAACAATCGCTCCTGCCAATGTCGAAACATTGATTCGCGGCGGGCAAACTCCCGCACATAAACTGGCTGCCCATTGCCAAAGAGGTAACGGTTGTCGGCGCCGCGCGGCACAGCATAGATTCGAAAAGGCTTGCTCATACTTAACCGTTATCGGGCGAGTTGCTGAGAACTTGATGGCGCGCAATTTTTTGGTCGGCAATTTGTGATCTCCAGCGAGTGGCAACGCGGTTTTTCTCTATACATGACCATATAAATCCGATCATCAGCTGCCGCCATATATGGCTTGCCTATTGCATATGTCACCTTTACTATCAACGCGCAAACTTTGTTCAGGCTTGGGCGCCCACTCTGTTTATCAATATGTGTGTAAGACGAACTTTTCGGTTCAGGTCTTTCCTGATGCTTGTCGTGCCTGTTTTGCTCGGATCAGCGGCATATGGCGCGTCGATTGCTCCGGGTGATGTGGGGTTGCGGCACGACATACAGGTTCTGGCTGACTACGGCGTTATCACCGGGCCGGTATCGACCTGGCCATTGGACTGGCGTGCAATCGCTGCTGATATTCACGCAGCCGGTGACCAGACCGACCTTTCGCCAGCAGTCCTGAGTTCACTTTATCGGGTGGAACAACGACTGCAACGGTCGTTGCAGAGCGATAAGCCCTTCTATAGTGCGGGTATCTCATTTGCAGAGGACCCGACTCGTATTCGTGCTTTTAGCAACACCCCGAGAGAAAAAGCGGAGCTGGCAGCGGGAATTCGTTGGACGAACGACCGGATTGTGGTCGATTTGAATGTTCAGGGGGTTGAGTCGCCGGCAGATGGCGATGATGTTCGAGCGGACGGCAGTCTTCTCGGTGTGAATCTCGGCAATTTCACTATTGCCGCCAGCACGATGGAGCGCTGGTGGGGTCCCGGATGGGACGGCAGCCTTATTTTATCGAACAATGCGCGACCCATTCCGTCGCTCACGATCAATCGCGGCGAGACGAAGCCTTTCAAATCGAAGTGGTTGAGTTGGATTGGGCCCTGGGACATGAGCGTGATGTGGGGTCAGTTGGAAAAAGAGCGTGTAATTCCCAATGCGAAGTTCATCGGCTTTCGATTCAACTTCAGGCCGTTCGATTCACTAGAATTGGGCATTACCAGAACAGCGCAATGGTGTGGCGATGGACGCCCGTGCGGACTCGATACGTTTACTGATTTGTTGATTGGGAACGACAATATTGGCGAGGGTGGCGTTACCGCTGAAAACGAACCGGGAAATCAAATGGCGGGATTTGATTTTCGTTGGTCCACAACACGATTTGGTACGCCAGTGGCACTTTACGGACAAATGATCGGCGAAGATGAGGCAGGCGGATTTCCGAGCCGTTATTTGGCGCTGGGCGGCGCGGAAATGAGCGGACTGTCTGAAAACGGCCGCTGGTCTTATCGCTGGTATGCAGAATTCGCCGGTACGAGCTGCGATTTTGTGAAAGACGATCTTTTTAACTGTGCCTACAACCAAGGTATTTATCAGTCAGGATATCGGTATCAAGGACGTGCGATTGGTCACGGGGCTGACAACGATGCGCTGATTGCATCATTTGGCGTGATGGTTGTCGGGCGCGACGACAATCGTTTTGGCGCGATTTTTCGTGCCGGCAATTTGAATCGCGGCGGCGGTTTTGATGCGAGAAATACCGTAACACCTGTCGCATTAGATCTGCTCAGTATTGATCTTGAATATTCACGGGAATTTGGCGGCGGTAGAGTTGAGATCGGCGCAGGATTTCAAGGTTTGGAAAACGTAGCTGGCGGCTCAACGACAACCGATCTCCGGGCCTATTTGAGTTGGAGTATTTATGACCTTTAGGCGCGAATTGGATCGGCCATATGTCTCATATGCACTCATGCCAATACGCATTAATTTAAGCAATCGGTCAATTTCTCTAAACATGGACAAAAAACAATCACTTAGGCACAATTGCTTCCATACTGCATTACATCATGTACTCAGCCGGTCAGGGAGAGTATGGACATAGGAAGTGTACTAGTGGTCTGTGTGGGCAATATTTGCAGAAGCCCAATGGCAGAGGCATTGCTACGAAAGGCTTTGAAGGGCAAGGAAGATATCGAGGTGTCATCGGCTGGATTGGGTGCACTCGTCGGGC
>JABIUH010000515.1 GCA_018701055.1 Woeseia sp.
CGAAACCTTCAGCGTCGAGCGCCGCAAAATGATGCGCTTCCTCGGCGCAAAAGTCGTACTAACACCTGCGTCGCTGAAGGGAAGCGGCATGCTCGCGAAAGCAACAGAGCTTGCCGAGGCGCACGGCTGGTTCCTGTGCAAGCAATTTGAAAACGAGTCGAATGCCGACGCGCATAGCCGCACGACGGCACCGGAAATACTGAGTGCGTTTGAGGGCGATCGCCTCGACTACTGGGTAACAGGATTCGGTACTGGCGGTACCCTAAAGGGTGTTGGGCGTGTCTTGAAAGAATCGCGACCAGAAACCAAAGTGATCGTTTGTGAACCCGACAACGTGCAAATTCTTGGCAGTGGCATTCCTCAAGACAGATTAGCGGACGGTACACCGGCCAACAGCCATCCGCTTTTCCGTCCGCACGCCATGCAAGGTTGGAGTCCCGACTTTATTCCGAAGCTAGCCGAAGATGCAGTGGCAGCCGAGCTGATTGACGGCATTGTTCCTGTCAGCGGCGCGGAAGCGATACGGCTGAGCAAAGCACTCGCCACAGAAGAGGGCATATTTGTAGGCATATCCGCTGGAGCAACGCTTGCTGGTGCTATGGAAGTCGCCAAGAAAGCTGAAAATGGCGCTAACATTCTCTGCATGTTGCCGGACACTGGTGAACGTTATCTCAGCACACCATTGTTTGACGATATTTCCGAAGACATGACCAGTGAAGAAATGAACATTGCGAAATCAACGCCCAATTACCGCTTCGATTCACCACCGCCGGCTCCACCTGTCGAAGCAGACGATCAAGCTAAAGTCGCGGCGCCAGCAGATGCCGTAAAGTTTTTGCAAGACGCCACCCATGACAAGCAAAATCCGGTCATCATTTTTTCGTTGGAGTGGTGCGAGTTTTGCTGGTCCGCAAAGAAAATGATGACGGAATACGAGGTTCCGTATCAAGTAGTCAATTTGGATTCGGTCGAGTATCAACAAGACAATCGCGGTGGAAATATTCGCTCAGCGATCGAAGCACAAACTGGACTAAAAACAATCCCGCAAATTTATATTGGCGGAAAACACGTTGGCGGCGCGACCGAGTTATTTGATGCTTGCAAAGACGGAACGATGGGAAAAATGTTGCAGGAAAGTTCAGTCGCCTACAATCGTGATGTCACAACAGATCCCTACTCTTTTCTGCCGGGATGGTTGCACACTCGATAGCGGCGTTTAACCCGTGCTGACAGCGGGTTGAACTTCTTCTTCGAAGAAGTACATGGCAAGCGTCTCTGCAACACAAGCCGGTTTTTTTTCACCTTCAACTTCAATCCGCACTTCTGATAACAAATGCAGCGCGCCACCGCGCCTACGTGCTTGCAGAACCTTGCCTCGACACCGAACGCGGCTGCCGACTGGCACCATCGTGTAGAAACGAACCTTATTGCAGCCAAAATTTATCGCACGTTCGAGATTTTTGACTTCAATGAAGCCCCCGGTCAACACCGGTATCAATGCAAGCGTCAGATAGCCATGGGCGATCGTCGTGCCATTGGGCAATTCAGCCGCGGCTCGTTCCTGATCGACATGAATCCATTGGAAATCACCCGTTGCCTCGGCGAATTTATCGATCCGCTCCTGGTCAATCGTCACCCACTCGGAAACGCCCGCTTCCTGGCCCTCGAGCGCCTTCGCATCGTCAATTGAGCTAATTGTGTGCAAAATCGGTTCCTTCGACAAAATTATGTTGCAGTGCAAGAAAATCACAAAATACTTACGCAGAGCAAGCTTTCTGTCACGGTTTGTTGCGCAATTGCCCCCAGTACATCGTGAAGCCCAACGTTCATGGCGCCTCCGAAGTTTGTACTGTGTTGCGCCTTCTTCCTGGATTGCCACCAGATCCAGGCGCATTGCGGAACCCTGCCCGGTTGATCTTATTTACCCAACCTATTTAAAGTGCACCAAATGGAAAATAGAAACCTATTTGCAGTTCTACTGGCAGCCGGCAGCTCGCGGCGTTTTGGCTCGACTAAGCAACTGGCAGAAATTGACGGCGTCTCTTTGGCCGCTCGAGCGGCGCGGTTATGCGAGTCAGTTTGTGAGGAGCGCTCGGTGCTGGTTTTGGGCAATGACTGGGCACGGGTCCACGATGCCTGCGAACCACTATTAGGATTTATTGCGATTAATCCGGACTTCGAAACCGGCATCGCAACATCCATCCGACGAGGCGTCAACGCGATCCGCGAGAATGCAGACGGGATGTTGCTCATGTTGGCAGACCAACCACGGGTCAGTGACACTCATCTCAAGGCTTTGGAAGCTCGTTGGCGGGAATCGCCACAATCAATCG
>JABIUH010000008.1 GCA_018701055.1 Woeseia sp.
ATCTCAAGAAACGCGGCTTCAAATTCGTCGGCAGCACCATAATTTATGCCCATATGCAGGCGACCGGTATGGTGAACGATCATCAAGTGTCATGTTTCCGTCACAAAGAATGCAAGGCAATGTCAAAGCGCAAAAAATAGGTCAGTTCGGCGTAAGAATTATGTCGACCTTTCCACAAGACCTTGATTTCGCGCGTTACACAGCAGAAACTGTCCTCCCAACGGCCCCAGCCAATAACAATAACGAATAAGGGGAGAATCATGTCCGAGGAAAACAGTAAGCCGCCGAAGTCATTTTACTGGACTGCCGGTATCGCTCTAGCCTGGAATCTAATGGGTATGTCTGCCTACGTTGCCCAGGTAACAATGACACCCGATGCAATGAGCGCGTTGCCAGAAACAGAACGCATGCTCTATGAGAATGTACCGAGCTGGGCGACAAGTGCGTTCGCAATTGCTGTCACGGCTGGCACGCTCGGCTGTGTATTGCTATTGATGCGTAAGGCGCTGGCGATGCCTGTTTTCATTGCATCTCTGCTCGGCGTATTAGCGCAGAATTACAACTCTTTCGTTCTCATGGATACGATGTCAGCGCTTGGCGCAGTCGCTGCGATCTTTTCTGCTGCGGTCACCATTATTGGTGCGTATTTGATTTGGTTCACGAGCGACTCCAAGAAAAATGGTTGGCTTAGCTAGCGCGCAAACTTCAGGCTAAAGCCCCGGCATTTCAAAATTCATTCCACGTAGTCCTGCCATCAGGGCCGCGCTTTTTTCAGGGTCCAAATTAATTAGCGGTGGCCGTACGGTTTGCCACTGCTCGTCCCTGGAAAACTCCGCAACCGTGGCTTTGAGGGCCGGGATCATCGGATATGCCATTACCGTGTTACGAATGGCGTTCAGGGCTGCTTGCTGCGTCTCGGCATCGTCTGCCTCCCAAGTCTGATACAGGTGATCTATGGCGGCGGGGTTAACGTTTGCCGTCGCTGAAATACAGCCAGCCCCACCCTTTCGCATATTCGCCAGAAGAAAGCTCTCGCTGCCGACAAAGATTCGAAAATCATCCCACTCACGCTGCAACATGGCGTGCGAATTATCCCAATCACCAGAGCTGTCCTTGATGCCTACAATTGTCTTTGGGAAGCGCGTAATGAGACGTTCAATCAGATCCAATGAAAACCCAACCTGAGCAATTGGAGGTATGTGATAAAGGTAGATGCGCAACGCCTCACTACCGATACGATCAATGACTTCAGCGAAATTGGCGTATATGCCCTCGTCACTGACACCTTTGTAGTAGAACGGTGGCAACATCAGTGTCCCCGCACATCCTAGATTAGCGGCGTGCGCGGTCAGTTTCACTGTATCGGTCAAAGCGCAGCAACCCGTGCCTGGCATCATGCGTGACGTGTCGACACCCGCTTCAACCAACCGATCGAGAAGCTCGATCTTTTCCTCGACCGAAAGAGAATTGGCTTCGCTATTGGTTCCGAACACCGCGAGCCCAACATTCTGTGACAACAGCCACTGGCATTGTTTAATGAGCCGATCCGCATCGGGTGATAAGTCATCCTTGAACGGTGTTACAACCGGGCTTAGGACGCCGGAAAGGCGCGAGGTATCTGTCATTGCTGTCTAGTCTCTTTGTTGTTGGAGTCAGAGTCTTACTTTGACTCCAAATTTGGCATGTTAGTTTGCGATGTTAATCAGCGTAAAGCCAACCAGGCCATCCGGTGTGTTGTGCGAGATTCCACCCAGGTAGAGGTTGTTCGGTGCCAGGCCATTCCAGTCGACAGTGATGTCACCTGACGTACCAGGGTTCACGAATACGGGTCCGGTTGCACTCATGTTGCCAGGGTCGTCAACAAATCCAAAGGTCCAGGTCAACAGTTGATAGTTGGTGCCGCCACTCGCGTTGGCCGCATCTGTCTCAAAACCATGTATATAGGCCGTATAGGTTCCAGTCCCTGGATTGAAGATATCGACCTGTTCTTGCGACGTTGCTTCACCACTTACGCCAGCCTGGTAACAATCAAGATTAGTGTCGACAGGACAAAAATATACGTATAAGTCGAGGTCGTCGTTTCCCTCGGTGAGGGCATCAAAAAGTGCGAAGCGCAAAAAAGCATCGTCTGCATCGGTGTTGATGCTCCATGCCTCGACGCCAACCGTGTCGAAAACGGAAAAAATCTTATCGGGATCGGGAGCAACAAAACCATCTGAAATTAACGCAGGATTAAGGCCGTGCACGCCTGTCGAATAACTTCCGCCATAACCGAAATCGATCGGAAAAGATAAACTTCCATCACCTCCGGAGGAGAGCACTTCGCTCGGGGCGTCGATCGAGACTGGCCGAGTCGAGATCACACTTCTTACACGGTGATCATTACTAACCCAGGTCAAACTGCCAAATCGAAAAGCGTCCAACGGACCGCTCATCAGCGAAAGCGTCACATCAAAATTCGCTGTCTGTCCTGCAGGGATAGTGAGGCTTGCTGGTGATACTTGTACCGTCACACCGGGTGGCATCTCGATCTCAGCTGCATAAGTTGCTGACGTATCACTAACGTTTGTGACGCGGCGGGAAATCGTCCGCGCCCGGGACAATCGGGAAACAGATATCGACGGTTGATTGAGATCTGCAGATGCGAAGGAAAAGCCTCCGAGCGCTAATTCATCACAACGCGTCTGGGAAATATTCGGTGCGGCGACACCACATGAATAAGCATCGTATTCATCATCGGTAATGTCGTAAACGAGCCCCGGATCGTTCGCGTCGTTCGGAACAATGTGGCCGCTACCGTAATCAAAAGGTATCGCTGGCGAGTCATTCGGCAAGGTGACGTCTTGACGGGCAGTGGTCATCAAGGCGGACTTGATTGCAGCAGGGCTCCAATCTGGATGGCCTTGTTTCAAGAGGGCCGCGACGCCCGCTACATGCGGCGCAGACATAGAAGTACCGCTTAAGTAAGCGAACGACTCACCGGATGCAGCGCTGATCGAATCCGGTGAATAGCCGGCCAAAATATTCACGCCTGGAGCAGTGACATCAGGTTTCAAAATATCCTGATTCGGACCCGGACCGCGTGAGGAAAAGCTGGCCATGACATTGCCATTGTCGGCGACAGAGAGAAAAATTCCTTTGTCGAGAACAACATTGATGATCTCATTCGCATCCAATTCAGTGATTAGCAAGTTGCCATCTGCCCCGCCAATCATCACCGCTGGAATATTAACGGCGCGAAAGCCGCTATTGGCATTCATAACAATTGGATCACCAGAAACGTTAAAAACAATTACAGCGATTGCTCCAGCGTCCTCTGCGTTCGCTATTTTTTCGGAGAACTCGCAACCGCCGCGTTCGATCAACGCGATGTTTCCCGAAATTTCATCGTTATTTATCAATAGCTGACATCCGTCAATCGTGCCGCCGGTGTTGTTCGCATCAAGTGTGTCGTCATCGTCGTCGACGAGTACCAGCTGTCCGTTTACTGGGCCACGATCAATCAAGGCCGGCGTAAAGGAAGCTTCTTTGCTGGCATAGTTGCCCGCTACCGATGCGGGCGAATCTATCTGGATGGCTTCGACTGAGTGTTGGCCGTCACGTGACGAGGCAGCAACGGTAATGACCGCCGGGTTTCCAGAGGGAGAACCGAGCGTTTGGAAATTCGGCCCGTCATTGCCGCCCGCCACTAAGGTAAGTACCCCGGCTTTTGCTGCTGCCAGTAACGCAAGATCATCCGGTGCAGTGACGGTCAACATCGTGTTACCGACTGAGTAGTTGATTATGTCGACCCCGTCAGCAACTGCCATATCGATCGCGTTGGCGAGATCTGACGTGTTGCAATTGGCTCGGGTCGTACCCGGACGGAGCCAGCAAGCTTTGTAAGTTGCGACATGAGCCTGCGGTGCTATTCCTTCTACTTTTCCGAGCAATGTCCCGTAGATGGAAGCTCTGACTTTATTGCCTGCGGCGGTGGTTGCCGTATGAGTACCGTGGCCGTCGACATCACGTGGAGATAGAATTTCACCGTTGTCGATGGGGCCGCTCGCTTGGGCACCACTTACAAAAAAGCGGGCGCCGATCATTTTGTTATTGCAGTCTGCCTCTGTGAACTGTGGTCCTGTTTGACAGATGCCATTCCAATTTTCGGGTGCTGAAAAGACCTGAATGTCCTCTTTTTTGTCGAAACGGCGACAGAGCCATTGTCCGAGGATGGTACCTTCGCCCCACGTGCTGGTGCATGCGCGCGGTCGATCC
>JABIUH010000444.1 GCA_018701055.1 Woeseia sp.
GTCGCTTCGACAACCGTTTGTCCTGGCTTTAGCGTGCCAGAACGCTCGGCATCTTCGATGACTCCGAGCGCGAGGCGATCTTTAACGGATCCCATTGGGTTAAACGCTTCAATTTTGACAAATATATTGGCGTTTTTCGGACTCAGCTTGGCGAGGTGGACAATCGGTGTGTTGCCGATTGTTTCGAGAATATTGTTGAATCGTTGCGGCATGGCTAGGCGACCCTTTGTTGGTTAGCTTGTTCTTCGTTCGGCGCAGTTAGTGTATCGTAACTAGACAGCGGTAGAATATTGCACTGGGCCGCGACAGATCAGGAAAAAGTGCAAACCTATTTATTTTGGAGTGATCGATGGAATTTGGCGTAATTGGAATTCTGGTACTCATCGCAGATGTTTACGCGATTTTGAAAATCGCGCAGAGCTCGACCGGTGATGCGCGCAAGGCCTTATGGATTACCGTTGTCATATTGTTGCCGATGTTGGGTGTCATCGCCTGGTATTTAATGGGACCTGGCCGATCATAGGGAATTTCTGATCGCTTGGCGCGCTCCGGGAAATCGACGCGGGATTTTATTCGGGCATCCCAGAAAATACGACGTCTGACCCCTTGAAAAAATTTCCAATTATGTTGCTGAATTATCAGTGAGATCTGTTAAATTGCGACCCAGTATCGACTCGCAACCATGAGAGCGTAAGCGTATGCAAGGTTTGATGATGGATAACGAGCTTTTGATCTCATCGATCTTGAAGCACGCGGATATAAACTTTGGAGACCGGGAAATCGTCTCCGTGACGGCCGATAATCCGCTGCATCGTTACACCTATCGCGAGTGCTTCAAACGAACACGGCAGTTGGCTAATGCATTGTCCGAGCTCGGTCTTGAACAAGGGGATCGGGTTGCTACGCTTGCGTGGAATGACTATCGCCACCTGGAGTCCTACTACGCAATCAGCGGTTCCGGCTATGTTTGCCACACTGTCAATCCACGACTGTTTCCGGAACAAATTACTTTCATCATTAATCATGCTGAAGATCGCATTGTATTGGTGGATTTATTGGTGTTGCCGTTGGTCGAGCAAATAGCGGATCAAATTCCGCTTGTCGAAAAATTCGTGATCATGACGGACGACGCTCATATGCCTGAGACAAGCCTCAAGAACGTACAGTCTTACGAATCTTTAATCGGTGCTGTAAGCGATGAGTTCGACTGGCCTAAGCTCGATGAGCGTACAGCATCGGCATTGTGTTACACGTCAGGGACCACGGGCGATCCAAAGGGTGTGCTCTACGATCATCGTTCCACGATATTGCATGCATACGCTGCGGTCTCACCCAGCGTTATGTGCCTTGCGAGTCAAGACTGCGTATTGCCAGTGGTACCACTTTTTCATGTCAACGCGTGGGGCGTCCCATTTGCGGCCGTTATGGCCGGTACCAAACTGGTGTTCCCGGGCCCAAAGATGGGCGATGGCGAAACACTTTACGCGTTGTTAGAGGGTGAGGGCGTTACCTTGGCATTGGGCGTGCCAACGGTATGGATGGCGCTTCTGCAATACGCCCGAACCGCGGGCAAGACGCTCAACAAACTTGAACGGACGGTCATTGGCGGTGCGGCAGTGCCGGAGTCGATGATTAGAGATTTTCGAGACGAGCATGATGTCGTCGTAATTCAAGGCTGGGGCATGACGGAAATGAGTCCGTTGGGCACGACGGGTACGCTCAAAGCCGGTATGGAAGACCTAACGCCAGACGAGCTTATTACGCTGCGAGCAAAAGCGGGGCGTGGCATTTTTGGCGTAGATATGCGCATTGTGGACGATGCGGGCAATGAGTTGCCGTGGGATGGGATTGCCTACGGCGCGCTACAGGTTCGCGGGCCGTGGATTTGCAGCGACTATTACAAACTCGACGGTGCGGGCGATGCGCATACCGAAGACGGCTGGTTCGACACGGGTGACGTTGCCACTATTGATGCCGATGGCTACATGGCGGTTACGGATCGAACAAAAGACGTCATCAAATCAGGCGGCGAGTGGATTAGCTCGATCGAAGTTGAGAATACTGCCATGGGGCATGCAGCTGTGGCTGAGGCAGCCGTTATCGGCGTCGCACACCCGAAATGGAGTGAACGACCATTGTTGGTGGTGATACTCGCGGAGGGTAAGGAGGCAACCAAGGAGGAATTGTTGGGTTGGCTCGAAGGCAAGGTCGCCAAGTGGTGGATTCCAGACGATGTAGCGTTTGTCGACGAGATTCCACATACGGCGACAGGCAAGATAAAGAAAATCGAATTGCGGAAGCAGTTCGCGGATTACCAATTACCGTCCTGATAGAATTTCAGGGTAAATCAATCGTTTGGGTGAGATATGGTTGACGCAAAGCGTCTTTTTGGATTAAAAGCGGTCGTGACCGGCGCCAGTACTGGCATTGGCGAGGCCATCGTGCGTACGTTGATCAAGCAGGGCGCAGAAGTATTGGCGGTCGATACAGCCAATAGTGGCGTTGAATCCCTCTACAAGTCAGTTCGAGGCGTGCATGTTTCAGCGCTGGACACTAACGCCTCCGATGGCCCAACGAATTTGGGTTCGTTGGTTTCTGATGAGTTGGGCGTGGTGGATATTGTTATTTGCAACGTAAGTCCGCACTCAGGTGGACCGATTGCGGGTGACGACGATGACGGGCTCAAGCAATTGCTAACTCGCAAGAGAGATTTGGTTTCAGCAATTTGCGATCAAATGTTACCGATGATGAAGAACAGTCCAGCAGGACGTATCGTTATTATCGGATTCAATCGGAGTGTTTTCGCAAAAGATGCTGCCGATGGCTACGCGCGTTCGGAAGCTTCGATTGCCGAGCTGACACGCAACCTGGCGGCGAAAATCGGGCAGTACGGAATCAATGCAAACTACATTCAACTCGGCGCCATCATGACGCCGGAAAGTCGTCGAGTATTTAACGCCGACAAAGATTTTCGCGACTATTGTATTCAACGCTCAGCGGCGAAGCGACTGGGTGAACCGGTGGATATTGCTAAAGTTGCGCTGTTTCTCGCGACTGATGATTCGGTTTTCGTAAGTGGGACTGGAATTGTTGTTGACGGTGGCATCTCCGCTACCTAGCAGCGGGCTAAAAGTCATTCAGCTGGCGCGATTCGGCGTCTTAATCTTCTAACCTCGTCATTGCGAGGAACTCAGTGATTAAGCAGTTCCGTTTTCCAGTCATCGAATGGATCGCGTCGCTGCGCTCGCGATGACGGTGGCGGTGTGGGAAGGGTCAGCGTATCCCCTAAGCTCGTCATTGCGAGGACCTCAGTGATTAAGCAATCCGGTTTTCCAGTCATCGAATGGATCGCGTCGCTGCGCTCGCGATGACGGTGGCGGTGCGGGAAGGGTCAGCGTATCCCCTAAGCTCGTTATTGCGAGGAACGAAGTGACGACGCAATCCAGTCTGCGGGGATCTATGCCAACTAGATTGTGTACACTCCCGATTCTTCCCCGTCTCATGCTGGCCGGGCGAGCTTAAAGTTGTTACAGGAATAAAGCCGAATGCACGCCGTTTTAAAAGATCTAATAGAACTCTTAACGCTCGAGCGGATAGAAGAGAATATTTTCCGCGGCCAGAGTCGCGACATCGGTAGTGCCCAGGTTTTCGGTGGCCAGGTTCTCGGTCAGGCCTTGTCTGCGGCCAGCCATACAGTTGTTGATCGTCGTGCACATTCATTGCATGCGTATTTCTTGCGTCGCGGCGACATGAAGGCTCCGATTATTTATGACGTCGATCGTTCCCGAGATGGAGGCAATTTTTCCGTGCGTCGTGTCGTTGCGATTCAGCATGGACGACCGATTTTTAATCTTGCCGCTTCTTTTCAAAATCCCGAAACCGGATTGGAGCATCAGGATGAGATGCCAGATGTGGACGGTCCCGATCGACTGCAGGATGTAACCCAATTAGCACCGGAAATTTTGCAACAAGTCCCGGAAAAAATGCGACGTTATTTGACTGTCAAGCGACCTTTCGAATTCCGCCCGGTGGAACCGATGGACTTTCTGACGAACAAATCGCGGCCACCACTGAAGCACGTTTGGATAAAATCGGTTGACGCATTGCCGAGCGATAGAGCCTTGCATCAAAACCTGTTGGCTTACGTCTCGGATTATGAATTGCTCGGCACCAGTACTTTGCCACATGGCCTCACTTTCGGTCGCGGCCGTATCATGATGGCCAGTCTTGATCATGCGCTGTGGTTCCACCGTGATTTTCGTATTGACGATTGGCTGTTGTATGCGATGGATAGCCCAAACTCATCTGGGGCAAGAGGCTTTTCTCGAGGGCAATTTTTCACCACAGACGGAACTCTGGTTGCGTCGTCGACTCAGGAAGGTTTAGTACGGGTGTTGTCTGAAGAGGCCGGTAAAGAGATGCGCTCCGATCCGAAATCGCAAGCATAATCACATTGAGCATTTGAGCCGACTAATTGATTCTTGCGTTACTCAATGGGGCTTAGCTGGCGAGCGTACAGCCGACTTTTTTTTACGTAAGAATTGCTGGTTGCGCTAATCATGGATTTCTCGTCTTCACTCAGTGGGCGAATAAATTTAGCCGGCGAACCCATTAGCAGCGATCCTGGCGGAAACGATTTACCTTCCGTAATCAACGAGTTTGCACCGACAATCGAATTTTCGCCGATCACTGCGTGATTCAAAATGGTGCTGCCAATGCCGACAAGTGAATTCGCGCCAATGGTGCAGCCGTGCAGCATCACGCGGTGCCCGATCGTTACACCATCTCCAACGATCAGCGGAATACCGGTGTCCGTATGCAGAACGGCACCATCTTGAACATTACTTTGCCGACCAATTTCAATTCGATCGTTATCGGCCCGAATGACCGCATTGAACCAGACGCTTGCGCTATCTTTCAATACCACGTCGCCAACAATATTAGCGCCCGGCGCAATGTAATGATTGCTGCCCTCAAAGATCGGTTGCCGATCTTTGAGTTTGAAAATCACGTCACTTTAGCCTGATTCGCAACGGCAGCGGCAGCAGCGGCGACAGCATCCGGATCGCCAAGGAATTCTCGGGACATAGGGGCCAGGTTGTCGTCAAGAGTGTATGCGAGCGGCACGCCGGTCGGAATATTGAAGCCGGTAATTTCATCTTCAGAAACGTCATCCAGCATTTTGACGAGCGCACGGAGGCTGTTGCCATGCGCGGCAATGAGTACATTTTTCCCAGCGCGCAATTCCGGAACAACAAATTCATCCCAGAAAGGCAAGACTCTATTGAGCGTAGTGGCTAACGACTCGGTGGCAGGCAGTTCTTCGATACCCGCATAACGCACGTCATGGCTTGGGTGACGATCGTCATCGACTTCCAACGGAGGTGGTGTGGTCGCGTAACTTCTGCGCCAAATATGGACCTGTTTGTCCCCATACTTTGCGGCGGTTTCCGCCTTGTTCAGGCCTTGTAAGGCACCGTAGTGACGTTCGTTAAGGCGCCAATCACGAACAACTGGAATCCAGACTCGATCCATTTCATCAAGCATGATCCACAAGGTTTCAATCGCACGTTTAAGAACGGAGGTAAAAGCAATGTCGAACTTGTCATCAAGCTCTTTGAGCAGCTTTCCAGCATCCGATGCTTCTTGGCGGCCCTTTTCCGTAAGTTCAACATCCGTCCAGCCTGTGA
>JABIUH010000494.1 GCA_018701055.1 Woeseia sp.
AGATCGAAAACGAACGATATGAAGCGGCGGATAATCAACGGAAGGTGCCCACTTTTTCGCGCCAATCGCCATCCATACCTTGCGTGGCATCTGGTCAGTCAGATGATGGTAGGCGAGCGCAGAAATCATACAGACCACACCTTTGGGTACCCGCTGTGACGCTTCCGCCAGGGTCGATTCAAGGTCCAGCTCACTGCCAGGCAGCTGATACAGACCTCTCCCGGCACGAACGACACTACCGGTCTTCACCGCGCGAGCAATCGTAGATGCTTCGACCCCCTCCGCCCTCAGGTCACGAGCACGCGCCAGCGGGTGATCCCGCAGCAGCTGAATCAGGCGATCATGTTGGGTTACAGTGGCCATACGTACGTTACAAAACCTAGGACATTATTCGATATTGTCCGAGGTTTTGTAACACATCTCGACGGGATTGGCTACCTACATGAAAAAGGGGTCAGAGCCGACAGGCTTTGACCCCTTAAGTTTCTTAGGAAATATGGTGCCGGCACCAAGAGTCGAACTCGGGACCTACTATTACAAATCAGTAGCGCTCTATTCAAAGAAGCGATTTACCACAGGTCGGAACGCGTCCATGTCGACGAGAAACGAGTCGTGCCCTTTTAGGCAATCCAACTCAACTAGTTCCACATCCGAAACCGAACGTTGCAGTCCTGCGGCCAACTCGCGTTGCTGGCGAATAGGAAATAGAAGGTCAGTCTCAACACCAACGACCATGGCCTGGGTTAACGACAGCTTGTCAAAACCCGCATCAATCGAGCCGCCGTGCTCAGCCAAATCAAACAGATCGGACGCACGCGACAGGTAGAGATAGCAATTCGCATCGAATTGTCCGGTGAAGCGGTTAGCATGACTTTTTAGATAGCTTTCGACTGCAAAATCGCCGAAGAACATTTCGTCCGAATTCATCTCGGATGTGCTGCGCTCGCGCCCGAAGCGCAGATCCCACTCCTGAGGAGAACGATAGGTCATCATGCCGAGTTTTCGTGCCAGTCGCTGTCCAGTAACGGGCGGATCGTCGGCATCGTAATTACCACCACACCAAAGCGGATCGCGAACAATCATTTCACGTTGCAACGATCGGACCGCGATTGAAAATGGCAAGGCGCGCGCCGACGAAGAAATAGAAAGCAGGCGACCACCCAACTCCGGATGGCGCACACAAAACGCCAACGCACTCATGCCGCCCATCGAACAGCCAATCGTCGTATGAATCTTATCCAGCCCCAACTGACGCATGACCTCATAACCCCCTGCAGCGACATCCTCCAAACTTAATGTTGGAAAAGTGAGGCGATAGAATTCCCCAGTTGCCGGGTCGATCGATGCCGGTCCAGTAGATCCGAAACAACTACCCAGCGAATTGATGCAGATGACGAAGTATCGATCTGTATCTAAGGGCAAACCAGAACCAATCATTTCTTCCCACCAGCCAGCGGCAGGATTCCCCTGCGTTGAAGATGCGTGCGCCGAGGGTGACAGTCCCGTAAAAAGAATAATGGCGTTTTCACCGGCGCCTTTTAACGTGCCCCAAGTCTCGTACGCGATCGTCGGTGACTGGAGTGCACCGCCACGGTGCATGATCAGATCACCGTCAAACTGAACAGTCTTGCTGGGTGTATGCATCTCGGGTGTCCAATTAGTCTAAGGGAGACAATCTGCAGACGTAATTCTGACAGCAAAGTCGAAGAATCGCGAAATCGTCGCACCCTTGAACGGCATTGACCTGTTGCCAGCAGAGCCTGGGAGATGACCTGGCCGGGTGCTCGACGAGCAAAACTACTTGTTCTTAATGAGGCGCTGTCGTTTTCGCTGTTGCCGCGGCGTTAGCTTGTTCCGCTTGCCTTTAAAGGGATTATCACTCGTCTTGAACGCTAATCGCACCGGCGTGCCCTTCAGCCGAAACGCTTTGCGAAACCGGTTGATCAGGTAGCGACGATAGACATCCGGCACGCGTTCCGTTTGATTACCATGAATCACAATCACGGGTGGGTTTCGCCCGCCCTGATGTGCGTAACGCAGCTTGACGCGCCGACCACGAACCAACGGTGGCGAATGCGCAACCAATGCAGCCTCCAACTCACGCGTAAGTTCCGTCGTGGACATATCGCGGGTCGCAGCTTTAAATGCGCGCGTGACCGCCGGCAATAAATCGCCAACGGCAGTCCCATGAAGCGCGGAAATTGTCATCCGTTCTGCAAAATCCAGAAACGGCAATTTGCGCTCAAGATCCGCTTTAATTTGGCGCCGCTGGTCGTGACTTAGCCCATCCCATTTATTGGCCACAACAACGAGTGCCCGGCCTCGTTCGACTGCCAAGCCAATCAGACTCACATCCTGATCGGTAACGCCTTCGCTGGCGTCCAACACCGGGATGACAACTTGTGCGCGCTCCATAGCCTGTAGCGCTTTTACGATACTAAATTTTTCAACGGTTTCGTGGACCCTGGATTTTCGCCTTACGCCAGCGGTATCAATCAGGATGTATTTCTTATCATCACGTTCAAATGGAACGGAAACACTGTCACGAGTCGTGCCCGGCTGATCGAAGACGACTAATCTATCTTCTCCGATTAGTCGGTTGATTAACGTTGATTTGCCAACATTAGGACGACCAATGACCGCAATCCGTAATGGCTTGTCCGCGTCGTCATCGTCTGCTGCGGAGTCTTCATCAGTCTCTTCAAATGGCGCCAGCACTTCGTCCATGAGACTCGAGATCCGATCGCCATGTGCAGCGGAAATAGCCACCGGCTCGCCTAAGCCAAGCGAGTGAAACTCGCCGGAAGCGATATGCTGATCAAGGCCCTCTGCCTTGTTAACCGCGAGCCAACTCGATTTAGCATGCTTTCGAGCCAGTGCTGCTACGTGCTCGTCTGCAGCGGTTCGGCCACTACGACCGTCGACCATAATGATGGCCACATCCGCTTCTTTTAGTGCTCGGACGGTCTGCTCGACCATCAATTCTTCGATGCCCTCTTCGCCACCGGCAACTCCACCCGTATCAATCACGATATAAGGGACGGGTCCAAGCTTGCCAAATCCATATTGGCGATCGCGAGTCAATCCAGGATAGTCAGCCACAATCGCATCACGCGATCGTGTGAGGCGATTAAAGAGGGTCGATTTCCCAACGTTGGGCCGACCAATGAGAGCAATTACTGGGAGCATGAGTGGAACGCACAATAGCGCAGGACATTCGCTGCGTCAGGTTTCTTCATCCGTTTCAGGAGATTCGGTAATGGTCAGTTTTGGCGTGCGAACAGTGAACGCAGCCAACGTGCCGGATTCGCTTTGGACGATCAACTTATCGCCCATAACCAATGGTATGCCCGAGATCATACCTTTGCCGACGCGTTCACGAGCAACAGGTTGACCATCGAAGTTCGAAAAGAAATGTAAATATCCTTCGAAGTCGCCCACAACAACCGCAGTGTTAAATGCTACCGGCGGTGTCGGATCGCGAAACAGTAAACTATCCTGGCGCCACAAATCAGTGCCATTTCTGCGCAACAACGCGATTACTTCACCGTCGTTTCCAACCGCATAAACATTGTTCCAATCGGCGCTTAATCCGGCGTGTGTTGAAATTTCTCTATCCCACAGGACTTCGCCGGACTCCGCCGCAATTGACGCAATACGACCGTTGTACCCGGACGCGTAGATATCCTGGCCGACTGCCGCCATCGATCCATCCACGTCAGCGAGTCGATCCAGATCAGAGCGCCCAGTCGGAGGCGTGAGTACTGCCTCCCATACGGTTGTGCCATCGCTTAATTTAGACGCGACCAGTCGCCCGTTGTCGAAACCGGAAAATATAGAGGTGCCAATCATGATTGGACTAGCCGAACCGCGCTGCGTCAGCGCTGGGCTGGTTTGCTCGAGTGACCAGATCTCAGCGCCATCAAATATTGAATAAACCCGCAAACGTCCGTCGATGGAATAGACCGCAACATTACCGTCGCTAACAAGTGGCGTAGCCAGAGTCTCGCTGGTAATTTGAACACGCCAAATCTCAACACCGTCAGCTGCGTTTAACGCAATAAGATCGCCGTCATATCCTGCTACAACGACGACGCCTTCACCTACACCGGGACCCGCTGACAAAACGGCTTCAGTTTCGACCTGCCAGACTTGCTTGCCGTTCTCCGGATTGAAGGCAATAACGTTGCCGTCATGACTAGCGGCGTATACTCGATTGCCGTCACCGCCGGGGCTTAATCCAACTCGCAACGCCTCTGTGCCCTTACCCAACTTCTGCGACCAGAGTTGATCAACATTCAATGTCTCGTCAATGTCGACTAACTCGGTCGGCTGATTGTCTTCCTCTTCCTCATCGCCAAAGAGGCTGCAGCCATTCAGCAACAGCGCGCACATGACGAATGTGGCCGCCCGAAAAACGCGGTGAAGGTAGCGAAAATTACTGCTGACAAACATTACTGAGCCTCAGCACTAGATTCAGTCTCTGCTGGCTCACTTGCTGGCTTCTCCTCATCCTGTTCGCTCTGCTCGGCGGCGCCATCTGACTCTGACACCGGAGCAATACCGGCTTCTTCGGCCGCCGACGCAATTTCGCTCGCGACCGGCAAGTCGTTAATCTTCAGTTGCACAAAGTTTGTGTCGACCGTTGGCGCGGCAGAATTGTCATTTAAGGCAGCGATGTAAGCCGCCTCAGCCTTATCGAACTGACCCAGGCTGACGTAGGCATCTCCCATTAGGTCGCTGTAACGCGCGGTAAAGCCGCTTTCGGATCGATCGCTTACAAGGCCAAGCGCTTCTTCGGCTTTGCCCTGATACAGGAGGACTTTAGCGAGGCGTAGTCGACCCAATAACGCGACTTGTTTTTCCGGCGCTGAATCAATAAGGCCCTGCAACATGTCCGCGGCATCCTGGTCGCGCGAACTGTCCATATACATGCGAGCCATCGCAAGTCTTGCTTGTGCTGCATACGGTGAAGAGTTGTGATTTTCGATCAACTCCTCGGCAGGCCTGATAGCGTTGTCGAGCAAACCTAAATCTGCGGCATACAATACATCTTCGTAAAGCGTTGACGCCGCAACCTCCGTATCAACAATGCCCGTTTGCCAGCGATTCCAACCGAAAATCATGATCACACCGGCAAGCACGCCGCCAATGACATAATTGCCATTTTCTTTCCACCAGTCTCGCATTGCATCGAGCTGTTCTTTTTCTGTCTCATCTTCCACTTATATAACGCCTTTTCTGATATTTATTTCCCGACAGGCCTCGTGAGGCCAATCCGGCAATTCATGTTTCGAGTTTGTTCACCAGCATTGCTGCCAATTCATCAATCGCAACGTTCTGTTGTTCTGCTTCTGTACGCAGCGGTTTCAATCCGACCTCGCCACGTGCAATCTCATCCTCTCCCAATATGATCGCGTATTCGGCGCCACTTTTATCGGCTCGCTTCAATTGCGATTTAAAGCTGCCTCCGCCCAAATTCAGTTCGACCCGAATTCGATCACTTTGATCCCGTAAATCCTCGGCAATAGTGAGGCCTACCTTGAATGCAGCATCACCAACCGCGGCAACATAAACATCCACCGAACCGTCACCAACGGACCCTCCGCTGGCCTCATACAGGCCAACCAGGCGCTCAATCCCCATCGCCCAGCCAATTGCCGGCGTCTGCCGACCGCCAAGTTTTTCAACAAGACCATCATAGCGCCCGCCAGCGCACACGGCGCCTTGCGAACCTAACGCATCTGTCACCCACTCAAATACCGTCTGATTATAGTAATCGAGCCCGCGCACCAGCCGTGGGTTGACGACATAAGATATACCGGCAGCATCCAGATGGTCCTGCAAGGCCGCGAAATGCACCGCTGACTCCGCGTCCAAATGGTCCGTCATGACCGGGGCAGCCTCGATCAGCGCCTGCATATCAGGGTTTTTACTGTCCAAAATACGCAAAGGATTCTTCTCGAGGCGGCGAATACTATCCTCATCGAGCTGACTTTTCACCGTCGAAAAGTATTTTACTAGAGCATTACGGTAGTTCGCGCGGCAGCCATCCGACCCCAGCGAGTTGATCTCGAGCGCCAAACGCGACAAACCGAGCCTCTCCCACATGCGCGCGCACATGATAATGAGTTCAGCATCAATATCGGGTCCGGCGTAACCCATCGCTTCCACATCAAATTGGTGGAACTGTCGATAGCGACCTTTTTGCGGTTTTTCATAGCGAAACATCGGGCCGATGGTCCACAATTTTTGCTTTTGATTGTGCAGCAGCCCATTCGTAATTCCAGCCCGCACCATGCCCGCAGTACCTTCCGGCCGCAATGTCAGGCTCTCATCATTGCGGTCGCGAAAGGAATACATTTCCTTTTCAACGATGTCAGTGACCTCACCGATCGCCCGAGCAAAAACTTCTGTGTGCTCCAGTATCGGCAGCCTAATCTCCCGGTATCCGTACGACTCAATAACTTCG
>JABIUH010000457.1 GCA_018701055.1 Woeseia sp.
CTCGCTGGCTTCTTGATGAAGGGATCGAGAGTATGTCACTCAATCCCGATACCGTTGTTGAGACCTGGATGTTCCTCGCCGGCGAAACTGTCTAGGGCTTCTCTGCAAGATTAGAGATCAGCCGCCCAACATTGCTGAACTAAAACGAATCGTAGCGCGAACGTTTTTGAAACTTCATTCGCGGCAAAATTAAGCCCAGCACAATGCCTACGATCAAAACAAGCGCGCCTGCCATAAACCAGTTGCGTGTTGTCTTGCTCCCAAGCGTATCGTTTTCTTGCTCGAGCGTGCTGGCTTTGATTTCTGCAGCGGTCAGCTGTTGCTGAAGGTCCTGATTTTGTCGATCGATGGCTAGCGTATTTGCCGCTTTAGCCGAAATTGCATCGACCTCGGATTGCAACCGCTCCTTATCCTGCTGCAGTTGCTGGATCTGGCGGGTCACCTCATCGTGCTGGCCGCGAATGGCGCTAAGCTGGCTACCCAGCCCGGAACTGTCTGAAGTCGCGTCAGTGAGCTGCTGGGTCAGGGTAATGAGCTGCTGTCTCGCCGAACGCTCGTTCATCAGATAGCGAGTTAGCACCCATCCTTCAGTGCCGCCACCCGTTCTTACCTGGGTGTAACCCGCCTCTGCATCCTCGCCCAGAATCTGGAGCTCCGTGGCACTATCAACCATGAGCTGAATAGCATTTGTTGTGCTCGGACCGGTACGAAGCATGACCTCGAACTGATCACTGATCCAAGCCGACTGCCCGAATGCCGTCGTCGCCATTCCCAGCGTAACGGCAAGTATCAGTAGTTGTTTGCAGAATTTATTTTTCATCTCTTTAATTTTCACGAAAGGCGATTCACGTCCCACAAGTACAGCAACTATAAGGCATCAACATTTTACGCACCAGTGGCTTTTACTCAGAGCGAGAAACTGTCGCCATATTGCGACTATTCACGCGACTTTCTAAGAAGGTGAATGTTTTCCTCCCAATTCGCGCCATCAAACCCCTTGATCGATTCCGATGTATACGTCCCGGAATCAACACACCGCGCATTGATGCTATAGCCGTGCGGGTGCGAGCGCGGAATGTAGAATGACTTGATGCCACAATTTCGGCAAAAATAATGTTTGGCGACGCCGGTATTGAACTCATAACACGACAATTCGTCTTCACTGGTCACCAGTCGAAATGCCGATTTATCAACAAACAAATGCAGGTACCCGCTCATATGGCAAACACTGCAATTGCATTCACTCAAAACCGATTCCGCAGGCGCGTCAAATTCAAATCGAACGTTGCCGCAATGGCAGCCACCCTGATGGACGATTGATTCACTCATGACGTCACCTACCCTTTTGCCATACGATGAGCATATTGTTCGCTGGCATTGTATACCGTCTTAGTTCGCGCATACCGTTCTGCCCGGCAAGATCGACGAGCGCCTCCAGGTCGCGTATGCCCATCAACGCGTCTTGTGACTTCAACGAGCGATCAAATGCCGCGTTACTCTCGCTGGTAAATTCGCCGTTCAGATTGAATGGTCCGTACAAACAAAACAAGCCCTCGGCGCTCAATACTCGTCCAACGAATTCGAACATCCGGATAACAGCCGCGAAACTCATGATGTGCGCCGTGTTGGCAGAAAAGATTCCGTCGTAGTCTCCTGGCACACTATCGACCTCAAGGACATCGACTACGAGCGGCGGCAAGACATTGTCCAATCCTGCGTTTTCGACCCAGGCGTTAATTGCGGCATGATTCTCAATGCGATCGCTAGTCTGCCAACGCAGTGTCGGAAAACGTTCGGCGAAAAACACGGCGTGCTGACCGGTGCCGGAGCCAATTTCCAGCACCGACGTAACTGCACGAAACTCACGCGCCAACACGTCCAGGATTGCGTCGCGATTTCGCTCAGTCGCGGGCGCGTTTTGTTTTTCTGTCACCGACACAGCCCCACTACGCTAAACAATGAACATTGTTTTTCGGTAATACGCTAACTCGGCAATCGAATCCCGGATGTCATCCAATGCTCGATGTGAGGACTCCTTCGAGAATCCTGCCGCCACGTCCGGCTTCCACAAACTGGCGAGAATCTTCA
>JABIUH010000007.1 GCA_018701055.1 Woeseia sp.
GGGTCTTAGGCGCTTGATTCCAGGCGCTGGCCTTCCTCCGGGCAATCCACGACCGATCTCCGATAGACGGCTGTCTGATTGGCTGGAGTTACTCGATCTGCGAATTCTAGGCGTGACCCGATATTTCTTCCGTTGGCCGTTGCCAGGCAACAAAGGTCAAAGTGCGAGTCAGTGGGAGCAGCGTGGTCAGCGGTTCTGGCCGGAACTTGCGGCATGCTATATGCTCACAGCCCAGAAACGGGTGGTCACCATGACGCCTATCAAGACGCCGTGGCGTTCGCGAGCAAAAGTCGTCGGCGGCATCGCTAAACCAGCCACTCGGGTTTCCCGCATTCGTTTTGACCACAATCGTTGAAATATACACTGACGGCGCCTGCCGTGGCAATCCTGGTCCGGGCGGCTGGGGCGCGCTGTTAATCTCGGAAAAGAGCCGCAAAACACTGTTTGGTGGAGAAGCCGATACGACCAATAATCGTATGGAATTGATGGCGGCGATCGAAGCTCTAAGCGCGTTGAAAGGCCCGCGCAAGGTGCTCTTGTACACCGATTCAAAATACGTCATGGACGGCCTCACTAAATGGATGCCGAATTGGAAAAAACGCGGTTGGAAAACGGCTGCGAAAAAGCCTGTTAAAAATCAAGATTTGTGGATGCGGCTTGACGAAGCGATCGTCCCCCATGAGATTGAATGGCAATGGGTTAAAGGTCATTCCGGCGTACCGGGTAATGAAGAAGCTGACGAGCTTGCAAACCGTGGAATTGATGAACTCTAGATCATGCGACAAATAGTTTTAGATACAGAGACCACAGGGCTTTCGGCTGCTCAGGGCCACCGTGTAATCGAGATTGGTTGCGTAGAGATGGTCAATCGCCGCCTTACGGGTCGCGAATTCCACCGCTTCTTGAATCCTGATCGAGACATCGATGAAGGCGCCGAGCGTGTGCACGGAATCAGTCGTGCTGCGCTTGAAAACGAGCCACGGTTTCCTGAGATCGTCGATGAGTTTCTCGAGTTCATAAAAGATAGCGAGCTCGTCATTCATAACGCTGATTTCGACGTCGGATTTCTGGAAAACGAATTGAAACTGATGCAGCACTCGCAACCAGAGATCACGGCTCACGCGATGGTCCTTGATACCTTGGCGCTCGCTCGCGAGATGCACCCGGGACAGCGCAACAGCTTGGATGCACTGTGCAAGCGATACGAGGTGGATGCCTCAAAGCGCGATGTTCACGGAGCGTTGATCGATGTCGAGCTTCTGGCGCACGTGTACTTAGCAATGACGGGTGGTCAGGCGGCTTTGTCGTTAGATGAGGACGAAGCGATTGATGTTGGCGTTGGCGAGGAAATTCTGGTGCGCCCGCGCCGTAACGACCTTAATCTGGTCGTGATTAAGGCGAGTAAGGAAGAAGCGGCAGCGCATGAGGCGATTCTTGACAAGATTCAAGACGGTGGCGCTTGCCTTTTCAGAGGCGAATGACCGCCCAAGATTGAACTGACGTCGTTATCTTTGTGAAATCGGACCCGGGCAAACCGCGCAAAACCTCGATTAGGTTCAGGTTTTTCGCATCGGGTTTCAGATGCAAGGGCCGCCGCCGATGATATACCCCAGATTGGGGAGATGGGGAATGGGCGACGACTGCGAGTCTGCCGCCCTTATTTTTGCCTCAAAATCATGGGATTTAATTAACAATAAGAGACTCTAGCGATGGAATAATTGGTTTGGACTGATTCGATGATGTGGTCAGGAATTATCCTGACAATCACATTCATTGGTATTTTCACAGAAGGTATTCATGGCATTCATCGCACGAAAATAGCGATGCTTGGCGCCGGCGTAATGATCATGATTGGTCAGGTTGTCGGTTTTTACGATTCAGAGCTTGCCAAAGAAGCGGTCGACTGGAATGTGGTGTTCCTGCTTGGCGGAATGATGACCATCGTTGCCATCATGATTCCAACCGGGGGCTTCCAGTACCTCGCCTATCGAATTGCCGACATCTGCAAAGGCCGGCTGTTCTTTATGATGGCCATGATGGGCACGCTGGTGACCGTGCTATCGCTGCTGCTCGACAACGTAACGACAGTGGTTATTTTTGGTCCCCTGATTATTCTAATTTGTCAGTCGCTTAAAATAACTCCGATCCCTTATCTGTTAGCAGCGGCGCTGTTATCGGACACCGGTGGCGTGGCAACACTAGTTGGCGATCCGCCGAATTTGATGATCGGATCGGCAGCCGATATCGATTTCAATACCTTCGTCTACCATATGGGTGGATTAGTATTCGCGGCCTGGATTGTCGTTCTGGGTTTCCTGAAGGTTCTGTTCAGGAAAGAGCTTGCGGAAACTCCTGCGGATGAGGATTTCAGCAATCGCGACACAATTGTTGACCCGAAAACGTGGAAGGCATCATTGTGGGTTTTGGCCGGCATGGTTGTGTTGTTCATATTGCACGGCAAACTACATTGGGAAGCTTGGTTTGTTGCCGCGATTGGTTTAACGGCACTGATCTTCTTCGCGCCGAAAATTGAGCTTGAAGAGCCGTTCGCAGAAGTAGAGTTAAGTCTGCTGATGTTCTTCATTTCGCTATTTATCATTGTTGGTGGCGTCGAACACAGCCAGTTCCTGGAATACATCGGTCAGGGTGTCCTGCCGTAAGTCCAAGAAGATCTGATGACGGCATGCCTGATTCTGATGTGGGCATCGGCCGTTTTCTCAGCAGCGATTGACAATATTCCCTTTACGGCCGCAATGATTCCTATCATTCTCGGTTTGGAAACTCAGGGCATCAACGTGACACCTTTGTGGTGGGCATTGGCTGTCGGTGTGGGAATGGGCGGTAACGGCACGCATCTCGGGTCTACGGCGAATGTATTCATCGTGACGATATCTGAACGCCTGGCCAAGCAAACGGGTGAAGATCGATATCGGATTACACCGGGCCTCTGGTTCAGGAAGGGAACACCGGTAATGATCTCGACCTTGGTGATATCGACGGTCATTTTCTGGGTATTTTTCGACTTCTACGAGACTCCGTTGCCAAATTCGGCATTCGCACAGCAGTAGTATTTCAATCGGGGTCAGAGTGATACTCTGACCCCAACTAGTTCAAAAGGGCCCGCTTGCGGGCCCTTTTTTGTGACTAGCAGGAGGAGGATGTTCGCGCATCGCCGCATCACAGGCGTTACCGCATACACGGCAATCGCGCGCATCCATCACTAAGCAGTCTGTCACTAAGCAGTTCCGTCACTAAGCAATGCCGTCACCCTGTACTCCGTCATCGCGAGCGCAGCGACGCGATCCAATCGGCGGCCGGGGAAACTGGATTGCTTCGTCACTGCGTTCCTCGCAAAGACGGGGTTTGGGGTGTACCCGCAATGACCGTCACTACGTTTGGACTGGCCTTCAATAGAGGGGCCTTTTTCTAGCCCAAACGCATTCCCATCGCATTACGCCACCAGTTCCGGTGCGACACGGATCACCCAAATCGTCGCCATGCTGTGTTTTAATGCGTTCCAGCAGCAAAATCAGCATGTTATCGACGAATTGGGACAGGCAGCGCGCATGAATTTCGATCTAAATGACATAAAAATCGGTGTAGTGGGGCTTGGCTATGTTGGTCTGCCATTGGCAGTCGAATTTGGTCGTAAGTATCCGACGGTGGGTTTTGATATAAAAGCCTCGCGTATCGAAGAGCTCTTGAGTGGCACCGATTCAACCCTGGAAGTTCCAGCTGACGAGTTGTCCGATGCGACCCAACTAAAGTTTTCATCCTCTGTTAAAGATCTCTCAGATTGCAATTTCTACATTGTGACCGTGCCGACGCCCGTCGGCAGCGGCAATCGACCATTGCTTACGCCACTACGCAACGCCAGCATGGCTCTCTCTGCAATTCTGAAGGAGGGTGATATCGTCGTGTATGAATCGACGGTGTATCCGGGCGCCACTGAAGAGTTTTGCATTCCGTTCCTGGAAAAGGGTTCAGGTCTAAAATTTAACGAGGACTTTTTCGTCGGCTATAGCCCGGAACGAATTAATCCCGGCGATCACGAGCACCGACTGCCCACCACATTGAAGGTGACCTCAGGCTCAACGCCTGAGGCCTCAGACTATATTGACGACGTTTATGCATCGATTATCACTGCGGGAACGCACAAAGCGTCGAGTATCAAGGTCGCGGAAGCAGCAAAGGTCATCGAGAATACGCAGCGTGACGTCAATATTGCTTTGATCAACGAGCTGGCGATGATTTTTGATCGCGTCGGCATTGATACAGAAGAGGTCTTGGAGGCGGCCGGCACCAAATGGAATTTCCTGTCTTTCCGCCCGGGCCTTGTCGGTGGTCATTGCATTGGAATCGATCCCTACTATTTGGCCTACAAAGCCGAGCAATTGGGGTATCACCCTCAAATGATTCTTGCCGGCCGCAGAATAAATGACAACATGTCGCTCTACGTGTCGAGTCGAATCGTAAAATTGATGTTGTCGAAGGGTATAAATATCGGTGAGTCGCGTATTCTTATTATGGGATTGACTTTTAAAGAAAACTGTCCCGATGTTCGCAACAGCAAAGTCGTGGATATTGTAATTGAGTTGTCTACCTACGGTGCGACTGTCGACGTTCACGACCCTTGGGTGGATTTAGAAAAGTGCAGACGTGAGCACGGTTTCGAATTAATCGAGCAACCTGATGCGAATTCGTATGACGCCGTAGTATTGGCTGTTGCGCACGATCAGTTCAGGGAACTGGGTGAGGAAGGCGTTAAGGCATTTGGAAAAGACAACTCCATCGTTTTTGATATCAAATATTTACTACCAAAAGAATCAGTCGACGGCAGATTGTGAGTAGGAAAAATTAAATAAATGAAGATTTTAGTTACAGGTGCCGCTGGGTTTATTGGATCGTATACGTCAAAGCAATTGTTGGAGCGGGGCGACACCGTCGTCGGCATCGATAATTTCAACGACTACTACGATGTAAGCTTAAAGGAAGCACGAGCGGCAACGCTGACACCATTTGAGAAATTTTCAATGGTGCGTGCAGATATCTCCGATCGCACTGCAATCGAAAAACTGTTTGCCGAAGAGGGTTTCGATAAGGTCGTGCATCTCGCGGCACAAGCGGGCGTTCGCTATTCGATTGAGAATCCACATTCGTATATTGAAAGTAATATCCTCGGCACGATGAACATCCTGGAAGGGTGTCGGCATAATAATGTGCAGCACCTTGTCTATGCGTCGTCCAGCTCCGTCTATGGCGCGAACACGGCGATGCCGTTTTCGATTCACCAAAACGTTGATCATCCGCTGGCGTTGTACGGCGCAACCAAAAAAGCCAACGAACTAATGGCGCATACGTACTCAAATCTTTATGATCTGCCGACGACCGGGCTGCGATTTTTTACGGTCTACGGGCCGTTCGGCCGACCGGATATGGCTTTATTCATGTTTACCAAAAACATCATCGAAGGAAAGCCGATCGATGTATTTAACTACGGTAATCACCGTCGCGATTTCACTTACGTTGCCGACATTGTTGAGGGTGTAATCCGCACAATGGATCACACAGCAGAGCCTAACCCTGAATGGGATGCGGCGAATCCCGATCCGGGCACCAGTTTTGCGCCTTACAGGATTTATAATATTGGCAATCAACAGCCTGTCGAGTTGATGCGTTACATCGAGATCATCGAAGAATGCGTTGGGCGAAAAGCTGAGAAGAATTTGTTACCACTGCAGGCAGGCGATGTGCCGGATACCTACGCTAACACCGAGGATCTCGTCAACGATGTGGGTTATCAACCAAACACTCCGATTGAAGTGGGAGTGAAGAACTTCGTCGATTGGTATGTCGATTATCACAATATCGATTTAGCCCAAAGTGTCTGAGAGTCAATTGCCTAAGGGTTATCCTCTAGACCTGCCGTCCTGGCAGGCGCTTGAAAGTCACTACGCCAATGACATGCAGTCGAATTCAATTGCGGATTTGTTCAAAACAAATGCGCAACGTTTCGACGATTATTCGCTTGAAGCGGGCGACCTGTTTCTCGATTACTCAAAGAATGTTATTGATTCGAACACGCGTGAACATTTGGTCACACTTGCGATAGAGGCAGGTGTTCCAGAATCAATCAATGCGATGTTCTCAGGCGAGAAGATCAATAACACGGAAGATCGTTCAGTACTACACGTTGCATTGCGTTCGAAAATGTCGGATCAACTCGCACTTGATATGCCTGGCGTAGATGAAATTTGGTCCACCCTTGAAGAGATGACGAAGTTCGTCAATGCCGTCCAACAAGGCCAGATCGTGGGTTCTACGGGGCGGCGATTGACTGAGATAGTGAACATCGGCATCGGCGGTTCCGATCTTGGTCCGGTCATGGCCGCCCGCGCATTACGGCACTACTGGCAA
>JABIUH010000316.1 GCA_018701055.1 Woeseia sp.
CATCATATCCACCTCCCTGCGACCCGGATATCACACCGCCAAAATCAGAGCGGCCTAAAACCAATTTTTTGATATTTGCCGAACGAAATTTATTCCCCTTGTCCAACCGGATAGTGGCTTTACCACGCAGCCCGGGAGCCTGAATGTCAATGTTTTGGATATTTGTTGCACCGTCTGGAAAAGACACAATGGACACCCAAGCCACACCGACCTCGCCTGGTTTCTTTTTCCAACCTAGCTCCGGTATGTTGAGTGTAGTTTCTTTCAATGAAATTTTCGCAGCGACTTCTTTATTTCCGTTGAGTCTTTCGACTAAAGATAAATCGAGGGCAACTGGACCGGTGACGTAAGGCGCAAAATTTGGCAAGTCCAAAAGTTGTTGTTGCGCGGCCGGATCCATCTTTCCCCGAAGTTCATAGCGTCTAACAAACTTTCTGTCCGAACCAAATGGCTCGTTCCATTTCAACTCAACCGGCGTTTCCGCGACTTCTGCATCACCACTGAGCGATAAACCTTTGCTGTTTATTGCCAAATCGAAATTGCCGGACTCAATCGGTTTTTCGAGCGGCGTTTGTGGCAAAACTGCATTAATAATTTTCGACTGAGCCTGAACCTCGATATGGTCCAGCTTCAGAGACGCAAAGAGCGGAAATGAGAATTTAAGATCCGTATTCGACCACCCTTTGACAGTCGTCGCATCAACACCAAACTTGGAAACCAATCGAAGCGGTTTATTATTAGCGACTGTCAGAGCTGTTCTAAGGGGACCCGAAACAGTCGCACGAATATCCGCCGTTTCTTTATCCGTATCCAGGTTAAAAAGTTTGACCACGCCGGAGACAATTTTAAGGTCCTTCAAAACACCTGATGAGATATTTGCAACAAACCGATTCTTGGAGAACACCGCCGTTGCTTCGACTTTCTTTAAGGTCGGGAAGTTTTCATTATAGCGAATAGTGAGGTCACGCAGCCGCACTTTTCCGGAAAAAGAATCAACTGCGATATCTGCATTCTTTGTGTCCGGGACACGGATGGAAAATGACGCACGCGCATTTTCCGCATGGCCCTTCTGCATATTGCCAAGAACCCATCGCCGCGCGACTTTTCCAAATCCAACCGGCCAGTATTTTTTAAGGTGTGACAACTGCATGCGACTAACACCAACACGACCATCAAATGTCACCTCTCCGCCAACGGCGATCGTCGATCCGGTTAAAGACACAACAGGACCACCGGCGTTTATATCGAAGCGTTCAATTTCAAGTGACGCAGGATCATTCTCATAACGGCCACGAAATTCGAGGCTCGTTAGAGGTATCCCCTTCGGCCATAATCGAGGCTCACGAATTCGACCAGCACCGCCGGAAAATTCAAACTTGGCGCCAACGATTTTGCCATCCAAACCAACACGCGCCGCAATATCGCCACCGACAGTCATGTCCACAGATTTCAAAACCTCTAGACCTGGCATGGATGACGCTAATCGATCGAGGGGGAAATTCTCGACTACGAGGTCCAAATCAATCTCCCGTGCCCCAGATGGCAGATTCGCTTTCGCAATAAGACGAGCCGTTTTTCCAGTAGCACTGACCTCGGCAAAAAGCGAAGCCCGAATTTCATTGTCATTCCTGATCACCACAAAATCAGCCTGCGGCGCACCCCAGTTAATGCCCGTAACGCGATCATCCACGACCAGGTTAGCGTCGACTATACTGACCTGTCTGAGATAGCGGAGGACACCTTTATCCTGATTTGGCGCACTGAGTGCAGCGAGTAAACCGCCCAGTGTATCCGTTGGTAAATTAGTCGCTTCTTCCAATGTCAAAGCGAACTTTCCACTCTCACTCCGAACAACCTGGAGACGCGGACCGATCAGATCGAGATTGGTGGGCGCGACAACCCCTCGTAACAATGCCTGCAGACTAAAGCTGACAGACATCTCAGGAATTCTCGCGATTACGGCTCCATCAGCGCCGGCAATCTTTGTCCCCACAACCCGAATGTCGAGTGTTCGCTCCCACCCTGCCCACGCAAGGTTGGTACCACGGACAGAAACTCGAACCGGGCGAACCATATCATTGAAAGCGTTTTCAACATGACTCGTGAGAAAGTTCAGCGGTACCGGGCCCTGAGATAATCGCCAGGTCGCAACACCGGCAAGCAGAAGAAGAGCAAGCACCGTAAGAGCAACGACCTCACATAAAATCCGGGTACATCTTCCAAGCATTTAACTCGACAGTCTCAATTTTCGCACCGCTTGACCGGCACATCACCTTGCCGCAGTGTGCGGCAAAATTGAGCCGGATGGAACGCAACAATTGCTAGATAAGCCAGAAAAAGGAATTGAACTTACCAACCCATTGCCACTTCCCGGCAATATGGATGCCGTAGTCTCGGGATGGGACCGTTGGCACGATGCCGCCGACCGCAATGACGATGACGAGCTCAGGTCTTTTATCACCTATTGTTCGAACGAAGACGCTCTGAAATCTCTGCTAGACGGGATTTTCGGCAACAGTCCGTTTCTCAGCCATACCCTGATCAACGATTGGCAATTTTCGCGCCTGGTTGTCGAAGAAGGTCCCAAATCCGCCTTTAATGGCATCATAGAAACTGTCAGCAATCCGATGCTCATCGCGGAAGATCAGGCATCTCTGATGAAGGAGCTCCGAATCGCGCGCCGTCGCTGCGCCTTCGCAATTGCCTTGGCGGATTTGACCGGGCAATGGCCTTTAGCAGAGACCATAGAAGCATTGAGCA
>JABIUH010000202.1 GCA_018701055.1 Woeseia sp.
GCGTCGTTCGCTGCTCGCGTACTTGGTCTTTAAGTACGTCACACAACGTCGGCGCTCTGGCAGGCTTACCATTTTTTTGAGTTCACATCCTTTAACATCCGAATGTCCAGCGTCTGCTCCGCCACAATCTTCTTCAGTTCGCCGTTCTCGCGTTCAAGCTCCCGCAGCCGCTTTGCCTCCGAGACATCCATGCCACCGAACTTCTTTTTCCAGCGATAAAACGATTGCTCCGCGCAGTTGTGCTTGCGGCAAACATCCGCCACTGAAAGCCCAAATTCTGCCTCTTGTAAAACCCTTATTATTTGTTCTTCTGTAAATCGCTTGCCCTTCATCGGTTCCTCCAGTATCGAGAAACCCTAAAATAGCAACTGGACCTATTATTACGGGGCTAGCCATCAGAGCTGCTGCGTCTAAGCCCATCTCGAGTTGTGTGCTCAAACAAAGCGTCAGAGTCGAAGACTCTGACGCTCAAGTCATCAACGCAATGTGACCAGTTCTTCCGAGCTTGTCGGATGAATGGCAACCGTGTCATCGAAGTGTTGTTTTGTAGCGCCCATGCGAATCGCGACTGCAAATCCCTGCAACATTTCGTCAACACCATCACCAATCAGATGGCAGCCAATGACGCGTTCATCATCACCCACAACGATGAGCTTCATCGCTGTTTGGACTTTTGTTTCGCTAAATGCGTACATCATTGGATTGAACCGAGTCTCGTAAATTCTAACACTGTCGCCATGTTCGGCCCGCGCTTCATCCTCGGTCATACCGACGGTGCCTATCGGTGGATGGGAAAAAACAACCGTAGGGATAGTGTGATATTCCAACCGCCTATCCGTCATGCCATTGTATAAACGATCAGCGAGCCGTCGCCCGGCAGCAATAGCCACTGGCGTTAGCGCATCGCGGCCGGTTACATCCCCTAACGCGAAAATATTATCAACATTCGTTTTCTGGAAGTCGTCGGTGGGAATAAACCCGCGCGCATCCATTTCGATGCCCGCAGCTTCGGCGTTTAGCGAGTCAACGTTTGGCGCCCTGCCGACTGCCCATATTACTGCGTCAAAACCGCCGACCGCTCGGCCATCCTCCGCCAATACATAAATGCCGTCGTCTCGTTGCTCAAGCGCTTGCGGCACCACGCCAGTCTCCAGTGCAATTCCGCTTTGCAACATTGCCTTAGCGAGTTCCTCGCGAACCATTGGATCGAAACTGCGTAGCACGCCATCTTTGCGGACCAAGACTGATGTGTCACTGTCGAGCCCGTTGAGTACGCCCGCGAACTCTACCGCAATATAGCCGCTGCCTAACACGGCAACTTTCTGTGGACGCTGGCCGAGCTCAAAGAAGCCATCTGACGTAATGCCGAGATTCGCTCCCGGTATGTCGGGCACAATCGGATAGCCGCCGGTGGCAATCACAATATTGTCCGCCGTATAGTTTTGCCCACCAACCGCTACGGTATGCGCGTCGACAAAACTACCATGGCCTGCAATATAGGCCACTTCCCGCTTATCGAGATTACTCGCGTAGATGCCGTTCAAACGTTTTACGTAAGCGTCGCGTTTGACTTTGAGAATCGACCAATCGTGGCCCTTCAATGATAGGTCAAAGCCGAAGTCTCTAGCATGCTCCGCCTGGTGGGCATGATGCGCTGAGTACCACATGATTTTCTTTGGCACACAACCGACGTTTACGCAGGTTCCTCCGAGCGGCCCGGATTCAATAGTCGCGGCCTTAATGCCGTACTCCGCTGCCCGCTGTGCATGTGCGAGGCCGCCACTGCCGCCACCGATGACGATCAAATCAAAATTATCTGTCACACTTGTTCCTTTTAGATCATTTACGTCGCCCAATCGCGACGCTGTGATACCATTCTACTGCCTGTTTCCCAGCGTTCGGATTGCATGTCAAACCCACTACTAGACACCTCTGGTCTACCTAATTTCGATGCAATAAAGCCGCAGCACGCGTTACCCGCACTGCAGGAGCTTATCGCAGCGCATCGTCAAAAGCTTGCTGACATTCTTGCGCAACCGGACGCTCACGATTGCGCATCGCTGATCACTCCGATGGAGGAAATGAGTCATGAACTCAGTCGCGTCTGGTCTCCCATTGGGCATTTACAAAGCGTCCTTGACGATCCTGCATGGCGCGATGCATACAACGAATCGCTGCCCCTATTGACCGAACATGGCACTGAATTGTCACAGAACAATGAGTTGCAGAAAGCCTACAGCCAAGTTTCAGACAATTTGCCCGCGGATGCGGATCCTGCGCTGCGCGCGCTGATCGAGCAGGAACTCAGAGATTTTCGGTTGGCCGGTGTCGCATTGCCGGAAGCGCAAAAAACTCGCTACCGCGAGTTGGCGCAAGAAATCGCCGCTATCCAAGCGACGTTCGAACAGAATATCCAGGACGCAACCGATCATTGGCACTACCAGACAGTCGCTGGCGATGCCGTGACTGGACTTCCCGCCTCGGTTCGCCAGCGAGCGTCAGCAGACGCCAAATCAAACAACGTCGAGGGCTGGTGGTTCAAACTCGATTATCCAACTTATCATGCCGTCATGACTCACGGTGAAAATCGCGAGCTACGTGAAACTTTCTATCGCGCATGGTCCACTCGCGCTTCGGACCAAGCGGCAGACTTGCAGTGGGACAACAGCGAGATAATCGAACGCATCATGTCGCTTCGACACGAAATCGCGGAAATTGTTGGCTTTGATAACTACGCCGCATACTCGCTTGCGACCAAGATGGCCGGCTCCGCCAACGAGGTCACTGAGTTTCTAACCGAGCTCGCCGACAAATCGCGACAAACAGCAAAAATCGAACTGGAGCAACTGACTACTTTCACCGGGCGATCACTGCAACCCTGGGATTTTTCCTTCTACATGGAAAAACTGAAACAAGACCGTTTTGCAACCTCCGATGAAGAACTGAAACTGTATTTCCCGTTCGCGACCGTCAAACAAGGGATTTTTGGTGTCGCGGAACAACTCTATGGAATTTCAGTTGTCGAGAATACCAATGTCAGTACGTGGCATGAAAATGTGAAATATTTCGAAATCAGCAACGCTAATAATGAATTGGTGGGTAGTTTTTACACCGACTTGTTCGCGCGCAATGGTAAACGCGGCGGTGCGTGGATGGACGAATGCGTCGTTCGAAAAGACATAGCCGGCACGGACACGCGTCCGGTGGGCTATCTGGTCTGCAATTTTCCGCCGCCAGACGAAAGTGGCGCATCTTTTCTCACGCACACTGATGTTGTCACTCTGTTCCATGAATTTGGGCATATGTTGCATCATTTGCTAACACGAATTACTTATCCATCTATTTCCGGCATCAACGGCGTGCCATGGGACGCGGTCGAACTACCCAGTCAATTTATGGAGAATTTCGCCTGGTGCTACGACGTGCTGGAAAAATGCTCTGCACACCAGGACAGTGGCAAATCGATGCCACGCGAGGTGTTTGATAATCTGCAAGCGAGTCGAAATTTCGGCGAAGCGCTGGCAATGCTCCGACAAATCGAACTGGCACTCTTTGACTTTCGGCTCCATGCGAACTACGACCCGGAAAAAGGCGCGAATGCGTTACCAATACTCAACGCCGTTCGGGCTGAAGTCGCGTTAATTCGACACCCCGATTTCAACCGCTTGCCACATAGTTTTTCACACATATTCGCGGGTGGTTACGCGGCAGGGTATTACAGCTACAAGTGGGCAGAGGTCCTCGCGGCAGATGCTTTCGCGGCATTTGAGGAAACCAGCATTTTCGATCGTGCGACGGCAACTCGATTTCGAGAAGAGATATTGGAGATCGGTGGCAGTCGTGACTTTATGGACGCCTATATCGCGTTTAGAGGCCGGAAACCCACTTTGGATGCCTTACTTCGGCAAAGTGGTATCGGCAAAGCCGCGTGAAGATCGCGACCTGGAATGTGAATTCCTTGAACGTGAGACTGCCGCATGTGCTCGAGTGGCTAGCTACAGCCGAGCCGGATATTTTGGTGTTGCAGGAAATTAAGCAGGTAACCGAAGCGTTCGCTACCGACAAATTCGCTGCAGTGGGTTACAAAGGCATAGCCAGTGGACAAAAGACCTATAACGGCGTCGCGGTAATCAGTCGCAATGAGGGCGCGGATATCATCACTGACTTCCCCGGCTTCGAAGATCCCCAGCGACGAATTCTCGCAGCAACAATTGATGGTGTCCGAACCGTCAACTTGTACATTCCAAATGGAACCAGTGTCGGCTCGGAAAAGTACGATTACAAGATGAGTTGGCTTGCCGCGCTCAGGTTTTTTTTAGAAGATGAAATGAGCCGTCATGACAAGCTAGTTGTTCTGGGCGACTTCAATATCGCACCGGACGACCGGGATGTGCACAGTCCGGAACGATGGGGCGAAGACATACTTTGCAGCCCGCCTGAGCGGGCGGCACTGCAGGGATTAGTCGATCTCGGACTGTCTGATGTTTTCAGGCAATTCGACCAAGCCGAGAAACTATTTAGTTGGTGGGATTATCGGGCGGCCGGTTTCCGCAGAAATGCAGGCTTAAGGATAGACCTGATACTTGCTAGCAAAACATTGTCAGACAATTGCACCGCAAGCTATATTGATCGCGAACCGCGTACCTGGGAGCGACCATCAGATCACACGCCGGTAATTGCAGAGTTTACGCTTTGATGTTACATAAGCTCGGAACTGATTCACTTTTTCGACCGAGCAAGGAGTTCCAGTTCAGCCCACACTCCCAAGTTCAGGCCAAAAAATGCACTGCTTTCAGCTAAGCTACGTGCTTGAGGTCAAAGTGTGAGTAGCGCAGCCGACCGACGTTGGCAAAAGCCAGCGCATGCTTCATCAACAACATATAAAAATAAGAAATTGATGACTCAGGATCGACGCAACGACTACGACGTCACCAACACTGTGCAGGTAAGTAGCTCTATCGCAGTACGTGACGCCGTTAGTGAAATATTCGCAACAACGTTTCCCGGGGCGTCGTTCGATAAGTTGTGGCTGGCCTTCTACGATTTCGAGCGACTGTTCAGCGGCCAATTTCCAGGCTATCTAGGTTGCGACACCACCTACCACGATCGACAACATTCGCTGGACATGACGCTTGCATATGCACGTCTGATTGCCGGGTATGAACGAAGTGTCGGTCCAGCCGAAAGGCTCGGGGCACACCGGGCACAAATGGCAATCGTTACTTCTTTATTTCATGACTCTGGTTACATTCGACACGAAGTCCGCGACAAAGAGTTCAAGAATGGTGCGGAGTTCACGCTCTATCATGTCTCGAGGAGCGCAGACTTTTTGCGTCGCTACTTACCTGAATTGGGTATGTCGCAGGATGTCGCCGTTGCCAGCATGATCGTGCACTTCACGGGTTACGAACTGGATCTCGACAAAATAGAACTGGATGACCCTAGAGACGCCATTTGTGGACATCTCATTGGCACCGCCGACCTGGTCGCTCAGATGGCTGATCGATGCTATCTCGAAAAGTGCCGCGATAGACTTTACAAAGAGTTCGTCGTCGGTGGCATCGCTATCGAGAACGCATCGCCGGGCGAATATATGGTGCGCTACGAATCAGGTATCGATCTCCTCAAGAAAACACCCGCGTTCTATCAAGCCGCGACAAAAGATCGGCTCCAAAAGAAATTTAACCGTGCCTATCGTTACGTTGAAGTTCTCTACGAAGGGCAGAATCCCTACATCGATGCTATTCGAGCCAATCTGAATCACTTGGTTCGCGTTCTGAAAACAGAAAACTGGCAATTGTTGCGACGTGAGCCGCCATATTTTGTCGGTACGGACGATGCGGTTGAGACAATGGACAGTGTTGCTGACAGGATGCTCGCGTCCATTTCGCCTCACGTCGGCGACGGAACAACGGACGGCCTCCCAGCCTAAAAAACTGGGTCAGAGCCCAATTACGGGCTCTGACCCAGTTTTTTTTGATTTTAGGGATTGAGCGCTTCCTTTACGAAGTCGAGGCGGTCATTACCAAAAAACATTTCACCGCCGACAAACATAGTTGGTGCCCCGAAGGCGCCACGCGCTACCGCTTCGTCGGTGTTTTCTCTTAGCCGACCCTTGATACGAACGGAATTAATCTCTGCCATCGTTTCATCGACCAGCAATCCTGCGCCAGAAATAATATCGGCAAGAACGCCGACATCGCTTAGATTTTTCTCGTGGGCCCACACCGCATCGAACAGCGGTTGGTGCACAGCTTCAAGAACGCCTTTTTCCTGCGCGACCAATGCCAATCTCATCGCGCTGACCGTATTTTGTGGAAACGTAGGATTCATTTTATAGTCAATCCCGTATCGCTTGGCCCAACGTTCAGCGTCTTTGAACAAATAGGTGCCTCGCGCTGGAAGCGTCGCCGGTGGCTTATTGCCCACAGCATTCATGACACCACCGAGAAGCATCGGTCGATAAACTACTTCCGCGTCAATGAGCGAAAGCTGGCTATTAGCCAAATAAGAATAAAGACTGACATAGTCGTAAAAAAATTCGAGCTTCTGCGTCATTTTTTCACCATAGGAATGTGCCGCGAGCGCGATTCGATACGCTTTATCCAGTTGCGGATATTAGGGAAATTATCTAGATCGAAACCACCTTCACTTGCAACGTGGGTATAAGCGAATAGTGCAATGTCAGCAACATTAAACGCCACTCCGGAAACATAGTCGTGCTCTCCAAGCTGTTGCTCCATGATACCCAACGCGCTCATTCCACCTGCCCGCTTTTGCTCAAGATAGATTTTTTATCGGCTGGAGTTCCGAGATATTGAATGATGAAGCGCGAGGTGGCGATGTAAGGCTCATGACTGTACTGCTCAAAAAACATCCACTGCAAACTAATTGCGCGAGACCAGGCATCTCTGGCTAGAAACTCACTACCATCCGCGAGATAGCACAGAATGGCATTTGATTCGGCTAAATGTTTTCCGTCGGGTAGCTCGAGCAGGGGAATTCGACCATTTGGATTCATCATGAGAAACTCAGCCGTGCGTGTATCGTCAGAAAGGATATCGACCTCTTCCCAGTCATACTCAATGTCCATTTCGGCCCACAGCAGCTGAACCTTGTAGCAGTTCCCGAAACGGGAATCGCCGTAGAATTTGAGCTTCTTCATACTGTACTCCGCTCTTTCTCCGCGAGCCTAAGGCCCAATACCTCATGGCGCTTTAGGCGCCGATTTGCGAAGAACGCCGCAACCCCGCAGGAACTGAAGGCGTAAATATGGTCGGTAGGACTGATGGTATTGTCGAAAAAGACTCGTAGGGTATCCAAAGACAGTCCGCCGAGAATCTGTCCAGGTGTCGCATCAATATACTGAGCAGTTTGTAGAACGCCGATCAGCAAATTGCCAACATAGGCCGCAAGACCAGCAACCAACACAGCGATAACCGGAAAACGCCAATCCAGGCCACGCCCGAAGCGCTGCACTGCCACGCCAATTAATGCCCCAATCAGCACGCTAAACCACGGGAAAACCAAACCTGAATCTAGCGAAAGAAGTGCCCAGAACCAACTCAACAACAGCGCTACCGCAATACTTCCCAGCGCGCCACGAAGCACCGACTGTTCGGCAAGTAGCTGAAGTCCGTCTGCTGGCGGCAGCTTCTCGGATGGTTTGCGGGTATGTTTTTGTTTGAGGCGAAACATTGTGGCGATGTGAACAGTAGTTGTGCGGCGCTGTATAGTACCGTAGTTTCGAATCGTGGCATCGATTCGCGGTCCACGTTGGTGGTTTATTCTTCCTCTCGGAGATGCTTGTGCAGGATTTTCAACACCTTAGACAAACAATAATTTGTTTAATATTGGTGCTGTTGACGGCGTGCGCAACCGCCCCTATTTCGTCCACAATTATTCAGACGCTTCATGACACCTCGATATCACGAGCACCTTTCGCAAATGTGTTGATCATTGGTGTGGCAGGTGATTTCGAATCACGAGCGCTGTTCGAGCGACAAATCGTTGCACATTTGGCCGATGCCACTGGCAATGCAAGCGCTTATTTCACGGTAGTTGGCCGCCGCCCACTATTTACGCGTACCGCCATGGAAACCGCGATTAACTCCCGTAACTTTGATGCGGTTTTATTTGTCAGGGAAAAAGGTCAGGAACGCGAAGACTTTGCCTCCGGTCGGCCGGTGGCCTCAGGGTTCGATTTATTTAACTACGACTATCCAGAATTGAATGGCGGTATCAGCATCGAGCAAGCAGCCACCATTACATTTGTAACCGAGCTTTATTCGGTCGCAGAACGAAAGAAAATCTGGTCAATCGATTCTTTAAGTTTCGACAACACCACGGCAACCGAACTAGTCAATGAACAAGCCGCTATGATCGCTCAAGAAATTATCAAGGACGGTTTACTTCCCTAAAACTTTATCGAGTAGCAACCTATGTTTCCAGTAATTAGAGGCACATCGTTACGAGTACTTTTTCTGGCTTGCGCCGCAACCCTCTTAGGTTTTGTTCCTGCGGCTGCACAAGAAACCGCAAAACCGGTTTTACATGGCAAGCACTGGGTAGCGGTAACCGGAAAACCATTGGCCGCGACGGCAGGCAGCATGACATTCACGCGTGGCGGCAACGCTGTTGATGCCGCATGCGCGATGTTGGGTGCAACATCGACGATGTGGGACACGCTCGGCTGGGGCGGAGAAACACAGGCACTTATATTCAACCCGAATACCGGTGAGGTGATCGGTATTAATGCGCTCGGTGTTGCACCAACCGGTGCCACGGCAGATTTTTTTCGCGCGCGCGGCATGATCTATCCTCCCGAATACGGACCCTTAGCGGCCGTGACGCCAGGTACTCCGGGTGGCCTGATGGTGATGCTTGCCGAGTACGGAACACTCAGTCTCGCAGAGGTATTGGCACCCTCAATGCAGATGGCTGAGGGTTACCCAATTGAGCGGGCCCAAGCGAACAACATGGAGAGCAACAAAGACATTCTGGCGCAGTGGGAGAGCTCCAAAAGAGTGTTTCTCCCGAATATGAACAAAGACAATAGTCAGGAACGCGCAGCGCCACGTGCCGGTGAAATTTTTAAACAACCCGAGTTGCTCGCGACACTGCAAAAGTTAGTGGACACTGAGAGTGCGGCGTTGAAGGCGGGGAAAAGTCGCAAGGAAGCTATTTATGCTGCCTATGATCGCTTTTATCGGGGTGACATCGCGAAAGCCCTGGTAAACGGTTCGACAGAGTATGGCGGCTTAATCACCATGTCTGATCTCGACAATTGGCAAGTACACATCGAGAAGCCGGTTAGCACTAATTACAAAGGTATTGAAGTTTACAAGCTCACGCACTGGGTCCAGGGACCCGTACTACTGCAGGCATTGAACATACTCGAAGACATCGATCTCAAGAGTATGGGTTACAACACCACACGATATATCCATGCGCTGTATCAGGCCATGAACTTAGCCTTTGCTGACAGAGACTTTTACTACGGCGACCCCTATGTTCCCCCGGCTGAGCCTATCGACGGATTGTTATCGAAAGAGTACGCGGAGCAACGGCGAGGCGAAATTAATTGGGAACGAAACGCTCCTGACACGAAACCAGGTAATCCATATCCCTATCAGGGTGACAAAAACCCCTACCTCGATTTACTCGAGAAATGGACTCCGGTTCCACCGGCAGCCGATGCGTTGGGTGCCGAGAGTTTTCAGCAGGCCAGACTAATGAGCGACGACGAAAGTTTTCGCGCGGGAACAACATCCATTCAGGCTGCCGACGCTGAAGGCTGGGTTGTTTCAATCACTCCGAGTGGTGGTTGGATACCGGCCTTTATCGCCGGCGACACCGGCATTGGTTTAAGTCAGCGCATGCAGAGTTTTGTCCTCGACGAGGCGCTGAATCCATTTAACATCGTGCAACCCGGACAACGGCCGCGCGCGACCCTAACACCGAGTCTCGCGTTGAAAGACGGTAGCCCCTTTCTTGCCTTCTCTGTTCAGGGCGGGGATAGCCAGGATCAGAATTTGCTGCAGTTCTTTCTCAATATGGTTGAGTTCGGCATGAACGTGCAGCAAGCGGTTGAGGCCCACAATGTCACTAGTTACCAGATGCAAAGTTCTTTTGGCGCACATAAATCGGAGCCCGGGCGGCTCGAGCTGTCGGAAAAAGTACCCGAGTGGGTTCGTGAAGACCTAGGCGAGATGGGCTACGACATCGATATCGTTGATCGAACCTACAGTCCTATCACTGCAATCTACTTCGATGCCGAGAATGGCTCAATGTGGGGAGGCGCCAGTGATTATGGCGACGACTACGGCGTCGCTTGGTAGCGAAGCAGAGATGGGTCAGAGTCAAACTCTGACCCGGTTTATCTCTGGCCGTCGTTGAAATTGTCGAATGCCAGAGCCGCAGCGGCCAAGTCTTCAAGTGCTGTACCCACTGACTTAAATAACGTGATCGAATTTTTGTCAGTTCGCCCGGATACGGCATTAGTCGCCAATTCTCGAAGAGAACCGCGAATGTCTGCTTCGCAAATCGATCCCGTCTCAAGCGCCTGCACGATTTCGCCCGCTTCCGTCAGGGCGCCGACGCGAGTATCCACATAGACGTCCGCAATGGAGACCGCGTGGCCATCTGCTTCGGCCATGTCTGGCTTAAATGCGCCGACGAGATCCAAATGTTGGCCCGCCCGCAGCCAGTCGCCATGCACGAGTGGTTCAGTCGCGAGGGTTGCGCAGCTGATGATATCGGCAGCGCTCACTGCTTCCGCCAGATCATCTGCCACCGAGACCGATATTCTATCGTCGCCGAGTTCCGCGGCCAGGTGGTCAGCAGCGGCGGCCCGCCGACCCCAAATGACAACTTCCGTTATGGGTCGCACCGTTCGATGTGCGGCAATCAAATGAGGGGCCAATTTTCCGGTACCCACCATTAATAACTTCTTGGAATCTTTACAGGATAGGTAGGACGACGCAAGTGCCGACGCGGCGGCGGTTCTTTGTAGCGTAAGCTCGGTTCCATCCAGCAGCGCCACCGGAATTCCGGTTGACGCATCCATTAAGAGGTAACTGCCGGAAACCGCTGGAATGCCCAACGCCGAATTTTTCGGAAATACGGTAACAATCTTTACGCCAATGTAATCACTCGACCATGCCGACATTAGCAGCAACGTACCAGGCGCATTATTTTCGGCCGCAATTTCGTGGTGTGCCCGCGGCGGTACATTCACGCTTTTCCGAAACGCTTCATCCAATGCATCCACCATGGCCTGGCGTGGCAGGCAATTCGCGACGGTTTGTGCATCTAGACTCTTCATGGGGAGGCCGAGGATAGCACTTCCGCGCCCGCATCAAGACCTGTAATGTCAGTGCAACGGATCGTTACTTCGATCCCGCTTTAACTCAGAATTTTGCACGACGACCCTCTGTGGAGAGTGACATGAATTTTTTGATTGCCGGTGTTTCGTTATGGGTCATCGCCCACTTGATCCCAACTCTCGGCGCAGGGTTTCGCCAAGCGCTGATCGATAAGCTCGAGGATAGACCGTATCGCGGTGTATTTGCGTTGACAATTCTAACGTCGCTCGGATTAATCGTTGTCGGCTGGAGAGCGACTCCAGAACAGTACCTGTACGTCCTTCCCGTATGGTCGAGAACCGCGGGAATTACCCTGATGATGATCGCTATTTTCTTGATTAGCGCATCTCATGGAAAAACAATTGTAAAACGTTTTGTCAGGCACCCAATGCTGATGGGCGTTTTCGTTTGGTCAATGAGCCATCTCTTGACGAACGGCACTAGTCGGGCGCTCATATTGTTTGGCGGACTTGGCCTGTGGGCATTAATAGAAATGCCATTGATTAGCACCCGCGAGGGCGCAAGAGAGCTACCGCAAGCACCGGGATTAAGATCTGAATTGATCGTCCTTAGCATTAGTGCAGTTGTTTTTGTTGGTTTGCTTTTTTTACACCCGTACTTCGCGGGCGTGTCGCCAATCCCTATGTAGGTTAATTCAATAGGGTCGATACGGCCTTTTGAAGTAGACGATCAGATTAATACCGAAGAACAATAAAAATCCAACCATCGACATGCGCCAGTAACTCGTAGCAGCTTTCACGATTTGAAAGTGATCGACAAATATAGTTTCGCACGCACCATCACCGGTATCCTCGCGCGTTGTGCTTGTTCCGCGTTGTACTCCACCATCGTTACCGTAGCTTGCAAGCATCCCAGTGATTTTTATCTGATCACCGATGCTCAGCGCTTTCACTTGCTTGCGTATAGATGCATCGTCAGACAATAAGTGGTTATTTGAAAGCTGATCCATATCAAAAGCTTCCCACGCGAGCGAATCGCGGGTTTTGACATTGCAGGTAAAAATACCGTTCCAGAAATCAATTTTGTCCAAGCGTGGATTCGTGGTGTTGTCGCCCCAGATAACGCAGACGTCCAACATATTCAGGTGACCATTTGATCGTGAGTGCATGTGGCAAGTTCCGTCATAATAGGTCCAGTTGCTATTTTAGGGTTTCTCGATACTGGAGGAACCGATGAAGGGCAAGCGATTTACAGAAGAACAAATAATACGGATTTTACAAGAGGCAGAATTTGGACTTTCAGTGGCGGATGTTTGCCAC
>JABIUH010000006.1 GCA_018701055.1 Woeseia sp.
AGCATGCAACTTGGCACCGCGTCGCGCCGCCGCAGCCGCTAGCCCCTGCAAATAACGCAACGGGTGCAGGCCGAATGTTGGTCGCAACGTCGCCCCACCGCAAAGCAATGGGCTATCGAAAAACCGTTCGGCAAAAGCCTCTTTTTCAATCAGATTGGTATCGAGACCCAACACCCTGAACTGAAATTCCGCGTGCTCTTTTAGACGCGCAAAACCTTTTGGCGAAATCGCCATCGACACTTCTGACTGCCCTTGGCGGGGAGTATCGATGTTTTCGTGAACGATCAGATCTCTGACTAACTCGATAGCTTCAACTTGCCCACTATAATAGGCACGCGCATTATCAAGACCGTACTTCTGAACCAAGGCCTCAGCACCCAGGGCTTCACCGCCTATCGAACAGAATCCACCGTTGCGTCCGGATGCTCCCCACCCGAGGTGCCCTGCTTCGAGCACCCGCACGTCTAGATCGTAGTCACGGCATAGATGATAGGCCGCCGACAGGCCGGTGTAGCCGCCCCCGATAATGGCAACATCGCATTGTTCTTCAGACTCGAGAGGCGGCGCCTCGGGCGTTTGATCTCCGCCGGACGCCTCCCAATAGGAGGGCTGCGCTTCGTCGAAGCGATACATAGCCTCGTTGTAAATCCACTGACTCATCCTCGACTAAGCAGGCGTTGCCTGTAAGCGAGCGGCCAAAGGATCTTTGCGAACATAAAAAAGACCGAATAAAGCAATCGCGAGCAAAGGAAAAGGCACCAGAACCAACGTCAGCCATCCATACGCATGAATGATTGTTCCTGCTAATAATGACGCCAGCGCGGACATGCCGAATACACAAACCTCATTGACGCCTTGTGCTCGAAATCGCTCCGACATTTCATAGGTGCGCGTTAACATTATTGTTCCGCCGACATAAAGAAAATTCCAACCAACGCCTAATAATACGAGCGCACCCAGATAATTCATGTACTCCTGCCCTTGCAATCCAATCAGGCAAGCGCCTATTAATCCTATCGCACCAAGAGACATCATCCGGACAACACCAAATTTCTCAATAAGAAAACCTGAGATAAGAGACGGAATATACATAGCCAATACATGACCTCGAATAACCTGACGGGTATCGTCAAGCGAAAAACCGTCATGAATATGCATGCTTAGTGGTGTAGCAGTCATGATGAACGTCATCACTCCGTAGGCGACCGCACCGCCCAACATGGCTACGATGAAAATCGGTTGCGCTGCAATCTTACCCAGTGGCCTCGGCGGCTTTTGTTTGATGCTCTTATCTTCCCCACGCAGTGGCCCGAGCGTCAAATGGAGCAACGCCTGAATCAAAAACAATCCAAGGACCCCTAGAAAAGAGCCCAGATATTGAACGGACGCAACCGCGAACTCTCCATATTTAACGAGCTCCGGACCGACCCAAGCCCCCCCTATAGCGCCCACCAAAACAAGCGAAATTGCTCTTGGCGCGTATTTCGCATCGACGCTTTCAGCGGCGGCATATCGAAATTGCAATGTAAATGCCATGTTTAGACCGAACAGCGCAGCAGCGAACGCGAATAGAACGAAACTCTGCCGGTGAAGAGCAACTCCAATGATCGCCATCGACACAGCAGCGGTCAAAGATCCAAATGCAAAGCCATAACGGCGACCGATTCGCTTCATCAACATTGTTGCCGGAATTGTTGCGGCGGCGCCGAACAACACCACCATCGACACCGGTAACGTCGCGAGCGACGGATCACTAGTGAGCTTTGATCCAATTATCCCCCCAAGGGTAATAATGACAATGGCCCCAGTTGCGGAGATTAACTGGCAAACAGTTAGAATAAGGATGTTGCGGATTGGCATGCTTTACTGTCTCTAGAAACTGAGCGGCTGTCGAATGCAACGCATTCTCACACATTCTGTTGCACGAGTACGATTCGGCAGCTTTAACGGATTAACTGACTTGCTCAAGATCAACCACAAAATCAGTATTGCCGATTCTGAAATTGAGTTTCACGCTATTCGGTCGCAAGGTCCGGGTGGGCAGAACGTCAACAAAGTCGCATCGGCCATTCATCTGCGCTTCGACATTAATAATTCGGCGTCGCTCAGCGACGAGGTTAAGGCCCGATTAATGACGATACGTGATCGGCGTATCACGGCCGACGGCATTCTAAACATCAAAGCACAAAGATCACGTAGCCAGGAAAAAAACCG
>JABIUH010000005.1 GCA_018701055.1 Woeseia sp.
ACCTCCGCTATGGGTCTGCGGCGGCTCATGAGATCTCCATGACCACGAATAGCTTGCATGTAATAGCAACCCTCCGTTTGCAGAACTAACAGCAAGAATACGCATCGCCACAAAGCCGTTTGCCAGTATCTTCGTGGAAGTTTTTCGAGTTTCGCGGCCAAGTTTCTCTTGATAACTCGTGAATTATTCAGTCTAAGGATAGAATCGCGCTTATGGAAGTTTACCTTGTTGGCGGTGCGGTTCGAGACGACTTGCTCGGAATTCCCGTGCATGAACGGGATTGGTGCGTTGTAGGCGCCACACCTGACGACATGACACAACTAGGCTACCGCCCGGTAGGCAAAGATTTCCCGGTGTTCTTGCACCCGGAAACTGCGGAAGAATATGCGCTGGCCAGGACTGAACGAAAAACGGCAGCCGGCTATCACGGCTTTATCTTTCACACGGCAATTAACGTCAGCATTGAACAAGATCTGGAAAGGCGCGACCTCACAATTAATGCGATCGCTCGAGGCGCGGACAATAAGCTGATCGATCCGTTCTCCGGCCGCCAGGACCTGGAGCAAAAGAAGCTGCGCCACGTGTCTGGCGCATTCGCTGAGGACCCTGTCAGAATTCTGCGTACGGCAAGGTTTGCGGCGCGATTCCATCATCTTGGATTCAGCGTTGCCGACGATACGCTAAAATTAATGCGGGAAATGACTGCGAGCGGCGAAGTCGACGCACTCGTCCCAGAGCGTGTTTGGAAAGAAACAGAAAAAGCTTTGGGCGAAAAACATCCGCAGGTCTTTTTCGAAGTTCTTCGCGAGTGCGGCGCGCTCAAAGTCGTATTCCCAGAAATTGACGCCCTATTCGGTATCCCGCAATCGGAAAAATGGCATCCGGAAATCGACTGTGGCGTACATATCTTAATGGCTTTGGAACAAGCAACTCATCTTTCCGCCGATATTGACGTTCGTTTTGGCGCACTGACGCACGACCTGGGCAAGGCTACAAGCGAGAAAAGCAAATTGCCCAGTCACCACGGGCACGAAGCACGCAGCATGAAATTGGTCCGGTCAATGTCCAAGCGCCTGGCCGTACCGAATGATTGCCGAGATCTAGCCGCGCTGAGCGCCGAATATCACACGCATTGCCACCGCGCGTTTGAACTTCGATCCTCAACACTACTTAGAGTGTGCGAACGCGGCGATGCGTTTCGCCGACCTGAGCGTTTCGAAAAGATGCTGTTGGTTTGCGAAGCAGATGCACGCGGCCGCAAAGGACTAGAGCAACGCAGCTACCCACAGGCAGACTATTTTCGCGGCGTCGCATCGGCCGCACGGAATATTCGTACCGATGATCTGGAGCATAGTGACTTGGTTGGTGCGGCGATCGGGGCGGAAATCAGTACGCGGCGGCTCGCCGCAATTAGCGCCTTCAAGAGCGACTATGATCCACCGAAGTAATAGACGTAAAACGAAAACGACGTCGTTTTTCCAAAAGCTTCTGAATCATCAAGCGAGATGCGAAATTCCATATCGACGCGGTCGCTAACCGGCGTCAAAAAACCAACGCTAAAGGAATCTACCTCGCTGCCATCAACCACGGTTTGCCATTGGCCGGCGGTGACGTCAATACTGCGCAACCCGAATTTGTATTCGAGACCGGCGTTGATTCGATCATCGATCAGACTATTGACCATGCTCAATCGAGACGCCGCCACGAAGGCCAAAACGTTGATATCCGGTTGAAGTCGAAGATTTCGCGAATAGTCGTACGACATTCCACCAAGGTGGAAACTTAATTTTTCGCCTAACGTCAATCTCGTCGAGAACCCTACACCATCTGCGCTGAACTCGACCGTTCGACCACGCAACAAATCCGATTGCAGATCAAATTCAAAATTCCGCTTTTGATAGTCCAGTGAAATCGAACCCACTTTGCCACGCGCATAAACTGATGCGCGTAGATCTTTCGAATCTAAAATATCTGAATTGCCCCAATAAGAGCCACCGACGCGAATACCGACCGGCTCAAACCAATGATCAAATCCGACATCCGCGAGAATCGTATCGTTACTGCGCAGAAAGCCCTCGGTGCGTGAAGAGTTAGCCGTAACGGACAACCAGGTATTCTCGCCGATACCGAAATCACCGAACGCCGAGATAGACCGGCCATCGGCAGAGTCGCCGTCTGCACCTAGCCCCAATACATATCCCTCAGCTTGCACATTGGTGCAGCAGGCCAAAATTGCTAAAAAAATTGTGCATTTAACTGAATACATAAATGATCAAAACAGCCAGCAATATTCTATAAATCGCGAAAGGCAAAAGTCCTATTACGCTAACAAAACGCATAAAGAACTCGATGCTGATGTAGGCGACAACAGCGGTAATCAGCACCGCCACTAGCAGATTTTCCCATGTAACCGGGACATCACCTGTGATCAAGATCACTGCTTCATAAATCGATGCAAGCAGGATTACCGGCACTGACAATAAGAATGAAAACTTGGCCGCATCCTGGCGCGCGAATCCCAGTAGGCGACCTGCGGTAATCGTCACGCCCGATCTGGACGTGCCAGGTATCAATGCCAATGCCTGCGCGAATCCTATGAGGACACCGTCGAGAATCCCTACGTCAGCGATGCTCTTTCTCGAAGGTGCGAACCGGTCCGCAGCCGCCATAAGCGCGCCATACCCGGCAAGCGTATAAACCAAAACCATCGGATCTCGTAAATTTGCGGCGATCCAACCTGCGAAAGCAAGGCCCGCAATGGCGGCTGGAATCGTGCCAAAGCCCAGACACCAAACCAAGTGAGCGTCTTTCGCCTTCATGTTGCCGGTAAGAATCGCTGCGACGCCGCGCAACAGTCCGGTGACGTCTTCGCGAAAGTAAATACAGACCGCAATTAGAGAACCAAAATGGACGGCCACATCAAACACCAAACCCTGATCCGTCCAACCAAAAATGCTGGGCACCAGCACGAGGTGGCCAGAACTCGACACAGGTAAGAACTCTGTCAGTCCCTGCACGATTGCGAGCACAATCAATTGCGTCATCGTCATAATTTGAGCCCCTGGTCCCTTACAGTAAGTGCGTTTTGTCGAGTGCTGTGAGTCCGGACGGTGCGTGCAGCGCTCCACGTGATAATCCCATGCACTTGAAGTGTTCGCCCATTTCAGCTGGCAGCGTAAGCAATTTAATTCGTCCCGACAATTCGACCTGTTCACTAATTGACAAAGAATCGAAATTGGCGAGTTCACCCTCTAAACCGCCGCTTAACAGAAAACTAGCCTGCGTAACGTAGCCCGCCACGCTCATATCGGCGGCAACGGCTGCTTCAGCCACGCCCGTAAAGTCCACCCATGTAGTTACATCCTGGATGCCGGGTAGCAAGAGCGGGTTGTCATGCGCATGGTGACGAAAATGGCAGCGAAGCCAGCCGTCACTTCGTTCAGCGGCATAGTACTCACGACGAGTGACTCCGTAGTCGATCAGAAAAACAAATCCTGCAGTGATTGATGCCGCAAGCTCGGACACCCAGTTTTGCGCCGCCAATGATATTTCGGACGTATATCCATCCGGGAACGTACAATCCAACTCACGCTCAATATTTCTTACTGCAGTTGCAAGCCCGCTTGGTGCTTCTGCGCAAGTCCACGTTAAATTGTCGCCGTCCACCGTAACTCTACTCTGTTGTACGTCGCCCTCAAGAATGAGAAACCTCTCAACCGGGAATGCATCGATGACTTCATTTGCAATGACGACGCCAGCAAATTTTTTGGGGATTTCGGCTAACCAGCTCACCCGATCGAAAAACTCCGGCGCATCCACTTTTATTCGTGCAGCCTGTCGCTCTGCAAGATCCGGTGAAACCTCGAGAATGAAATAGTTCTCAGGCAACGAACTCAACTCGTCAAGTTTTCGCAACATGGAAACGGCCAACGCCCCCGTGCCAGCACCGGGCTCAAGAATATCCCCACCGCCGAGTTGGTCCAACACATACGCTGACTGGCCTGCCAGCACATTTCCAAACAGCGGCGATATCTCAGGTGCGGTTACGAAATCACCGGCCGTGCCAAACTTTCGGGAACCGGCTGAATAATACCCAAGCCCCGGCGCATACAACGCGAGACGCATAAATTCCGCAAAGGAAATCGATCCTCCTCCAGCATCAATTGCATCTGCAACGCAGTCGAATACCTTGGCGCTGTGGGCAGCACTGTCACTATCAGGACTGGGCAATTTCAGCGAAGCAGAAATTTTGGGTTGCATTAAGTATCACGGTTTCGAACAATGACGACAATGTATGCTGGCTAGCGAACAATTACTATACGACGCGAATATTTTTAACGACGCGCTGTCAAGGGAACGAGATGCACACAGCGGAAGCACAATCACTGCAGGGAAAAGTCGTACTCGTTACCGGCGCGGCGAAGCGTATCGGTGCCGAAATATGTGAGACGCTGCACGCGGAAGGTGCAAAAGTCGCAATTCACTATCGAAGCTCGGCTGATGAAGCGATAGAACTTGCTGCCCGTCTAAATTCCTGCCGATCGGATTCGGCCTTCACGATTGGGGCGGATCTCATCAAAACAGGAAACTGCGCAATGTTGATCCGCGACGTTCTAGAATGGTCTGGCCGATTGGATGTATTGATCAACAATGCATCATCATTTTATCCAACGCCCCTTGGAGAAATCACGGAAGAATCCTGGATCGATCTGATGGGCAGCAATCTGAAGGCGCCGCTGTTTCTTGCTCAAGCAGCCGCTAAACAGCTGCGAAAAACGCGAGGTAGCATCGTCAACCTTGTTGATATCCACGCGCAACGACCTCTACGCAATCATCACGTGTATGGCGCAGCTAAGGCAGGGTTGGCGATGCTGACTCGATCGTTGGCGAAGGACCTGGCGCCAGAGGTTCGTGTCAACGGAGTTGCGCCTGGCGCAATTGCTTGGCCGGAAAGTGGATTGCCAGAATCTGTGAAGAAATTAATCCTCGAACAAATTCCACTCGATCGCACAGGGAATCCAGCAGACATTGCTAACGCGGTACTCTTTCTTGTTCGAGATGCCGATTTTATAACCGGTCAAATTATTCCAATTGATGGCGGCCGCTCGATCGGCTGGTAGCTAATGGCCCAGCACGCTACCAAGCGCCGGCGAACCTTCGCCAAATCGGGCCACCACGAGGGAAACGCTCCGCCCGATCGTTAGTAGTTGGCTTTTGACTGTCGCTGGCGGTCGCCGTCACCACCGGGCAGCTGCCATTCTCAAGCAGGTAAAGTGCCGCTTCGAGGTTCGGATCGGTCTCGGCTCCAACCGGAATCAACAAGTCGTCTTGCACGGCGCAGTCGGCTGGCAATCCGTCAAAATAGCCACCTTCGTCGTTAGCATTGCGTGTCTCGAATGAAGTCGCGCGAAGAATTTTGTCGCAAAACTGCAGACCGAGCTGCCCTACTGGTTTGCCAAAGGTCGTGCCGCCTACAACAGACATATCCAGATACGGGAACATGCTGTTGGTAATGAGTTCGCTCGCAGAGGCTGTTCGATCCGTCGCAATAACAATCAGACGCGACAGATTGACTGAATTTGTCGGCGCCTGAAAAAGTGCACTTCGATTGGAAACTGCATTGTTGGCGTTAAAAAGCGTGCGCGAAAAAACCTGGCCATCATTCGCAATACCACCAAGAAAATCTCCCAACAGCTCTGTCGTATCGACCAGCCCACCCCCGTTGTAGCGCAAATCTAGAATTACGTCCGTGACGCCGGCATTTGCGAATGCCTCAAAGATTGAAATGAACGGAGCATTTGCAGTGCTGATGAAGGTCACCAGTTCGAGATACCCCACTGTAGTCCCGCCAGGCAAATTAATGATGCGCCATTGCGGCAGCGGGTCAATCGTTACAAGACCCTCATCGACGGTCACGACAAACTCACTGGTATCTGGTCGGCGAATGGTGAATTCGAGAGATGTCATGGCAAATAATTCACCAACTCCCTCGTTGGCCTCAATGTCTGCAATCGTCCTACCATTCAGCATGACAATCTGCTGGCCACGTGCGAAACCCGCGACTGCAGCAGAACTGGATGCGAAGACACTGACGAAACGCAAATCATCAGGCGCAGCGAAGGTCGTACTAAATCCAAACCCCTCATATTGGCCTGCGGAAAAAAACTGCGCGTCAGCAGCAAGCGAATCGATGTAACTAAAGTTATCCAATGGCTGAACAGAAATCAGGCCAGCAAGGAGTTCTTCGGGAGTCGCGTATGCGCCAATATCGACGTTAGCCGGAAGCAAATCGTTCCAGAAATACACATCACGCATCGTATCGAGCACGTATTGTTTTTGTCCGTCTATAGAACAGGCATCTGTCCCGACCGCAGGGGGCGCTGGGGCTGAACTTCCTGAACCGCCGCAACCGGCAACTACAATGAATGAGAATACGGCTAAATGAGAGAGCTTGATCACCGCACCTCGCTTGCCAAGAAAATGGCCGCTGAAGATCTATTATTCATGCTTATCGAAAGAAAACACGTGACAGGTCGCTGGTTTTGAGAAAATCAGGGGTCTGCGCGGTAGAAATACCCGTCGCGAGAATGTGCCGACGCGCGGACAGTTTTGCGATATTTTGAGGCGCATAGCGGGCCTTAGCCACGAAAAAGATCGGAAAAATACACCACTGCGGTGCATTCTCAGCAGGAATACTTTCTTCCGCACAGACCCCGATCGGAGCGACTTTACAAAATAAGCGCGTCCCTGTTGAGAGGATGGGCGCTTTTGTCTAACTCGTCCCAGTGCGACTGAAGCGATTTACCGGTTTGCGGATGCACATAGTCAGGCGCTATCTCGACCAGCGGACCAAGCACAAATGCATAGGCGAGCACATCGTCTCTCGGCAAGCGCACCGGTGGCTCATGACGAATCAAATCATCGTAAAGCAGCAAATCGATATCCAATG